>NZ_JADBRW010000227.1:0-13908 GCF_020247025.1 Microcystis sp. M109S1 | reverse complement strand
TAAATCTAAAAACCTTGTTGGGTAAGACTTTTAGACTTTTTGTCAATCAAAAAGTACCGGACTGGGAGTGATCAGGGGGAAAATTCAGGTACTTTTTCCCTGAAAATTAGGTAGTTGACCACCTGAAAATCGGTAAAACCCCACACCCCACACCCCACACCCCACACCCTACCCCCAAGAAAAACTTTTTGCCGCAAACCCTAATTAACTTTGCTTAGGTACTGAAGAAAAGGAGATTAACTAACAAATTTGCTTAAGCGGTTAATCAGGATGTAGAGACGTTTGTAGTCCACGTCCCTACGATATTTTCCAACAATACAAAGTTATGCTGCGATTAAACCGCCACAGCTTGATGAATGTAGCCTAATTCCGTCAATTTGTTCCAGACTTTGGCGACACTTTCCTCTAAAGTCTCTAAATCGGTGCGGCATTCCACTTCTGGGTTAAAAGGTGGTTCATAGGGATCATCAATTCCCGTAAAAGACTTGATTTCGCCAGCACGCGCTCTTTTATATAATCCTTTCACATCGCGCGCCTCACAGACGTTTAAGGGAGCATTCACGAAAACTTCGACAAAATTGCCGATTTTTCCCCGTACTTCCTCGCGAATCTCACGATAGGGAGAAATAGCCGAAACTAGGACAATCACACCGTGACGGGTGAGCAAATTAGACACAAAACCAATGCGACGGATATTTTCATCGCGATCCTCTTTACTAAATCCTAAACCCTTGGTGAGGTTCGTCCGTACTATATCGCCATCGAGAACTTCAATGGAATAACCTTCAGCGATTAATTTTGCCTGTAATGCCTCGGTAATCGTGCTTTTCCCCGCACCACTCAATCCCGTTAACCAAACCGTCACGCCGCCTTGTTTCATAGCAATCATTAATAATACTTAAATCCTGTTTAGCGTACCATATCTCAGTGATCAGTGATCAGTTACCAGTTATCAGATGGGAGTTTTCAGTTCACTGATTACTGATTACTGCTTACTGATAACTGAACAACCCCCCAACCTGATTGAAACAAACAACCTGTCACCACGATCACTGATAATGTATGTTGAGTTACTGTCTTGAATAAGGTAATGTTTAAGAAATTCCCCCCTCACACCCCGCTCATTCTTGGACTAGGTTCTGGGGTTGCGCTTTTTACTCTCACCAGTCTCTTTCTCTTTCACCCGAAAATTCTCGCTTGGCTCGATCGCAATAGTGCGTCGCTTCCTAGCCAAGATGCTAACCAACCCTCTGCCGTGGTTGATAGCGTTTCCTTACCACAAACCGAGCGAGATGTCAAGTTAAAAGATGTTGCCGATGCCAACGCACCCTCTTTAGATCGTAGTCGCGCCCGCTATCTCCTGGCCATGGATTTATTGAGAAAATATGAAGGGGGTCCGGCTTTAAAACAATTAGAAGGCTTAGAAAAACAATATCCTGTCCTCGCTCCCCAGATTCTCCTCAAACAGGGACGCGCCCACGAATTAAGCAACGATAGTGAAAGAGCGCAAGAAATTTGGCAAAAATTACTGGCAACCTATCCCCAATCGCCCGTAGTGGCGGAAGCTTACTACTCTTTGGGCAAATACGACCCCAGTTATCATGAGAAATTGCTCAAGGAATACCCCCGACACCCCCTCACTTTGGCTTTAATTCGCCAACGTCTTCAAGAAAATCCCGATCAATTTCCCTTATGGTTGCAGTTAGCCAAGGCTAATCCTTTTGATCCTACCCTCAATCAGGCCCGCGATCGTTTGGTGAAAGACTACGCCGAGCAGTTAACTCCGGCGGATTGGGCAATTATTGGGGCCGGTTATTGGCAGTCGGGATTGTACGAAAAGGCCTATAAAGCCTACGCTAAAGCCACTCCTAGCCCCGAACAAGCCTATCGTTACGCCCGCGGGCTACAAATTGCCAAAAAACTGCCAGAAGCTCGCACCGCTTACCAAAAATTAATTAAAACCTATCCCCAAGCCTCAGAAACCGGTTTAGGATTACTGCGACTCGCCCAAATTTCTCCTAACCGCGATGCTATAGCATATCTCGATCGCATTGTCAAGCAATTTCCCGATCGCGCCCCGGAAGCTTTGGAAGCGAAAGCCAAATTACTGGAATCAACTAATGCCCAGGCCGCTAGTCAAACATGGCAGACTCTATTAAATAAATACCCAAAATCCGACGAAGCCGCCGATTATCGCTGGTTAATGGCCCAAAGAGCCGCTAAATCCGGTGATTACGCCAAGGCGTGGCAGTGGGCGCAGCCAATTGCGGTTAATAATCCCGATAGTCAAATTGCCCCGAAAGCGGCCTTTTGGGTGGGAAAATGGGCGCAAAAACTCGGCAAAAACCAAGAAGCAAAACAAGCTTTTACCTACACTATTTCTCGTCATCCCCATTCCTATTATGCTTGGCGCTCGGCGGTTTTATTAGGTTGGGACGTGGGGGATTTTACCACTGTCCGCTCCTATAACCCTACCACCGTCAAACCCGCCACTCGTAACGCTCCCCCCGCTGGTTCGGAAGCTTTCAAGGAATTATATCGAATTGGTGAAGATACGGACGCTTGGAATCTCTTCCAAGCAGAAATTGTCGATCCTTGGAATTTAACCGTTGACGAACAATTTAACCTCGGTGTCTATAAACTCTCTCGCAATCAAAATTTAGAAGGAATTAACCTGATTTGGCGCTTGCGAGAAAGAGATACCCCGGAGGAAAAGAAAGCCTGGAAACTGCTGCGACAAAATGATAAATACTGGCACGCTTTATTCCCTTTCCCCTACTACGATACCATCCTGCAATGGTCAAAAGATAGACAATTAAATCCCCTGCTAGTGACAGCTTTAATCCGGCAAGAATCCCGCTTTGAAAAAGAAATTCGTTCTCCTGTGGGGGCAGTGGGATTAATGCAAATTATGCCCGATACGGGTAAATATATCGCAGGTAATACTGGCAATAAAAGTTATTCTTTAACTAATCCCGAAGATAACATTATGATGGGGACATGGTATCTGGATTATACCCATGGCAAATTCGCCGGAAATTCACTTTTTGCCGTGGCTAGTTATAACGCCGGACCTGGGGCAGTTTCCAAGTGGAGACAGCGTTTTGATTTTAGCGATCCCGATGAATTTGTCGAGAATATTCCCTTTAGAGAAACTAAGGGTTATATAGAATCGGTGTTTGGTAATTATTGGAATTATCTCCAGATTTATAACCCTGAAATTCAAGAGCAAATGAGCAGAATTGCTAACCCTTCCTAGGGAATTGATGGGGATGGGTAATTAACTCATTCCCTTAAGTAAGTAGGGAGGCACAATTATTTGTAGGATGGGTTAGCGCACTTCGTAACCCATGCGGGCGTTGGGTTTCATGCTTCAACCCAACCTACGTTCTGGCTACTGACGACCGACTCCTGACTCGGAGACTCCTGACTCCTAACCCCACCAACAAACTTTTTGCTGCAAACCCTAATTATGCAATCATTTAACTGGCAAACCGTCGATCGAGATTCTCCTTTTACTCGCTTAGATTTTCGGACAAAATTAACCATGATGATCGTGGTTACTCTCATCGCTTTTACCTGGGAAAGTCCGCTCGCTGGTGGTTTACTAACTCTTATTGTCGCTTTAGCTTGTCTCTGGGCCGGGGTAAAATGGTCTTATCTCCTCACCATTTTAAAATTCATGGCTCCTTTTTATCTATTCTTATTAATTACCATGGGATTTTTTAATGTGGAACAGGTAAAAGCTTTAACGGGAAAACCTGAATTAACTCCCTTATTAACTGTCGGTTCTGCTCAAATGACTGTGGAGGGAACCCTCTACGGTTTAAATGTGATCTTTAAAACTCTCACCATGGTTTTAATTATTCCCCTCGCTATTTTTACCACTGATATAAATCAGATGATGGTGAGTTTAACTAAAGCCAGAATTCCTTACAAAATAGTCTTTATCTTTTCCTCTACCCTGCGCTTATTTCCTCTCCTAGTAGAAGAATCTCGATCGATTATTTCTGCTCAAAGATTACGAGGATTAGCAATAGAAAAAATGGGTTGGTTACAAAAAGGAAAAATTTACGCTTCTATCGCTGTACCTTTAATTTTAAACGCTATGGCTAAATCGCAAAAATTAGAGGTAGTTCTACAAGCTAAAGCTTTCTCTGGTGATCCTGATCGCACATTTTTACAGGAATCAATCTTAACCAATAAAGACTATTTATTAATTATTGGCTTTCTATTTTTATTGGTTTTGGCAATTATTCTCTATGTAAAATTCGGGGTGGGAAAATTTGCCTGGTTGTTTTAAAATTAATCCCTATTGTATAGCTCGATCGATCTGGGTATATAAAGCTTCTAAATCCCCGGAATTGTCCAAAACAATATCAGCTAAGGCAATTTTTTCGGCTAAAGGCATTTGATTATTAATCCGAGCGATCGCTTGTTCTCTGCTTAAGTTATTTCTAGTCATTAAGCGTTCAATTTGTTGCTCTAAACCGCAGAAAACCACCCAAATCTCTGTGACTAAATGGGTTAGTTTGGCTTCCAATAATAAAGGAACAGAAAAAACAACTATCGGGACTTCTAACTGCTCTAAATGCCGCTTAAAACATTCTCTAACGTAGGGATGAATCTGACTTTCTAACCAGATTTTTTCCTCGGGATTATTAAAAATAATCTCTCCTAACTGTTGGCGATTAAGGGAATTATCCTCAGTTTTAACTTTTCTGCCATAACGCTGAAAAATTCTCTCTAAAATTGCCGAACCTTTTTCCACTGCTTCCCGGGCATAAATATCCGCATCAAGGACGGGAATTTTGTAGATATTTTCTAAATAATTAGAAACCGTGGATTTACCAGAAGCTATTCCCCCTGTCAACCCGATAATTCTTCTCGACATAGCACCCTAAATTTATAAACTCTCTATCTGTTGTAAAACTCTTGTTTGTACTTGTTGATAGGCAGTTTCCACATCTCCTAAATCGCGACGAAAACGATCCTTATCGAGAATGCGCGCTTGGGCATCCTCTTGGGTTTTATCCCAGAGACGACAGGTATCGGGGCTAATTTCATCACCTAGATAAATTTTGCCCGTTTTATCAACTCCAAATTCTAACTTGAAATCGACGAGAATAATCTGGCACTTATCGAAAAATTCTTGCAGATATTGATTAATTCGCAGGGCTAAATCTCGTAACTGATTGACTTGATCCTCCCTGGCAATATCGATCACTTTTATGCGATCGATTGTTAACAAAGGATCGCCCAAAGCGTCATCCTTGAGGTAAAATTCTACAAGAGGAAAAGGTAAAACTTTCCCCTCCTCTAATCCCGTTTGCTTGCACAAACTCCCGGCGGCGATATTTCTGACTACTACTTCCAAGGGAATGATTTTAATCGCCTTGACGCGCATTTCCCTAGAACTAGGGCGATCGATATAATGGGTAGGTATTCCTAGGGATTCTAACCATTGAAATAGGGCAGTGGAGATAGTACAGTTAATTTCCCCTTTACCGACAATTTGCCCGCGTTTTTGGGCATTAAAAGCGGTGGCATCATCTTTGTAATAAGTGAGGAGAATATCGGGATCATCGGTTTGATAGAGAATTTTGGCCTTACCTTCATAGAGTTTTTCCATAGTTATCATCCTCGGCAATTGATAAACGAAAATCGATGGTTAATCAGATAGCGGCAGCAGCAAATTTTGGCGATCAACCTAGACAAAAAATATATATCATTGGGTAGATGATCGTTGAAAAAAATAATGTATAATTGCTGCTTAAAGATAACTGTCAACATTTTGCGACCGAACCTTAACCTATAACCAAAAAGTGTCACGATTTAAGTGGTCAATTTTTGGCGAATCAGCCAAGTTTTTACTTAAATCCTCAATGATATCCAACAATTGATATTATCTCCCATTACCATTACCGAAAAATCTAAAGAAATTCCGCAAAATTACCCGCCGTCGCCCTATGAGTCAGAATCCTCCTAACGATGATAACCCGAATCTCCCCGATCGCCGCAAGGAGAATTTTCTTTATCCTCGCGCCCCCTACTATGGAGAATTTAAGCCAGAAAACTTGCTATTTAACGCTAATTTACAGGAATTTGCCCAAAAGATCAGTTTTATTTGTAATCTGGAAACGGGGGGCAAAATCAGTTCTCTAGAAGCCTACGAAAAAATTAAAGCCCTCTGGAAAGACTTAAAACAGAGCAAAAAAGGCCTAGGCATTGGGGAAAATCCCTTTCAAAAAGATGATGATGCCTAAAGGATAATCAGGAAAAATCTCCTCGCTTTATCAAAAATGCTGGGACAGAAATATTTTCTGCCCCATACAATTAGATAAGCAAACGCTTAAAAATTACCGTGATTTTGGATGGCATTTTCTAATTTTGCCACCACTTCCTCGACGCTAATTACTCCTAAATCGCCCGTGGCACGGGTGCGAATACTTAAACTATTAGTTTCCATTTCTTTGGCCCCCACCACTGCCATCACGGGGATTTTTTCGGTTTCAGCATTGCGAATCATTTTAGCCAAACGTTCGCCACTGGTATCGGTTTCGACGCGAATTCCTAACAACTGCATTTTCGCTGTCACCTCTTTAGCGTAATCCAATTGACTATCACTAACCGGTAATAATCGTATCTGGACAGGGGCTAACCAAAGAGGAAAATCTCCCGCGTATTCTTCGATTAAAATACCGATTAAACGTTCCAAAGAACCAAAAGGGGCGCGATGAATCATCACCGGACGTTTACGATTACCATCTTCGGCAACGTATTCTAGTTCAAAACGTTCAGGTAAATTATAATCTACCTGTACCGTTCCTAACTGCCATTCTCTTTCGAGGGCATCTTGGAAAATAAAGTCTAATTTTGGACCATAAAAAGCCGCTTCTCCGGGGGCTTCAAAATAATCCATCCCCAAAGTTTGCACCGCTTTTCTAATCGCTGATTCTGCCTTTTCCCAAGCTTCATCGGAACCGATATACTTATCCGATTCGGGGTCACGAAAACTCAATCGCGCCTTAAAATTCTTTAATTGTAAACTCTTAAACACCGTCAAAATTAAATCAACAACGCTTAAAAATTCCTTGTCTAATTGTTCGGGAGTGACAAACAAATGGGAATCATCCACGGTAAAACCGCGAACTCTAGTCAATCCTCCCAATTCTCCCGATTGTTCGTAACGATAAACTGTACCGAATTCTGCCAAACGCATCGGCAATTCCCGATAGGATCTCAAATCACTTTTATAGATTTGAATATGAAAAGGACAGTTCATCGGTTTGAGCACAAATCCTATTTCCTTACTAGCAGATTCCTCATCGTCTGCCATCATGGGAAACATATCTTCTTTGTACTTTTGCCAGTGACCGGAAATTTTAAACAAATCGACGCGAGCAATATGGGGAGTAACTACGGGTAAATAACCGCGTTTTAACTGTTCTTTTTTGAGAAAATCTTCTAACAAAGAACGAATTAAAGTTCCTTTGGGTGTCCATAAAGGCAACCCCGGCCCGACAGAATCAGAGAAAATA
This sequence comes from Microcystis sp. M109S1, assembly GCF_020247025.1. NCBI lineage: Bacteria > Bacillati > Cyanobacteriota > Cyanophyceae > Chroococcales > Microcystaceae > Microcystis > Microcystis sp. M109S1. Next base: position 6,367 of record NZ_JADBRW010000227.1, on the reverse strand, counting down.
AATAAACCTAATTCTTTGCCTAATTTCCGATGGTCGCGTTTGAGGGCTTCTTGTTTGCGGCGCTTGTATTCGGCTAATTGTTGGGGATTTTCCCAAGCTGTGCCGTAAATGCGCTGTAATTGGGCTTTATTCTCATCCCCACGCCAATAAGCACCCGCTACCGTCTCTAATTCGATCGCTTTTGGGTCTAGTTCACTTGTATTATCTAGGTGCGGACCGGCGCACAAATCCCACCAAGCGTCACCAAGATGATAGAGGGTGATGGGTTCTTGAATTCCCGCCAGAATTTCCAGCTTATAGGCTTCATTAATCGCTTTAATGCGCTTTTCCGCCTCTTCCCGAGAAACTTCCTCGCGCATCACCGGCAGTTTTTTATTGATAATTTTGACCATCTCTTTTTTGATGTCCTTGAGATCCTTATCGGTAAAAGGTTCCGGCACATCAAAATCGTAGTAAAATCCAGTTTCAGTCCAAGGCCCGATAGTAACTTGGGCTTTCGGGAATAATTTCTGCACCGCCATGGCCATAACATGGGAGGTGGTGTGACGAATTCGCTTGAGGTGGTCGGATTCGCTGGTTTTCGGTAGTTTAATCGGGGCTTGGTTATCCATATCTCTTGAATTTACACCTTCTCTATTCTCTATTTTAATAGTAAAAGGAGTCTTTAGTCAGGAAAAAAATCAAGATAGATATCAATGCCATTTCCCCTCATCTCTAACCTCTAACCCCTCATCTCTATTTTCTGATGAAAAAACTAATTTTATCCTGTTTATTTTTGGGATTGGTTGCTTGTAATGCCGCGGTTAATACCACCGATAACCAAAAACCAAAGGTAATCTCCACTAGCACAATTATCGCCGATTTAACCGCACGAGTGGGCGGTGAAGAAATTGACCATCAAGACATTTTAAAACCGGGGGATGATCCTCACGTTTATGAACCGGTTCCCGCCGATAGTGTGGCTTTAGAAAAAGCCGATTTAATTCTCTATAACGGTTATAACCTCGAACCGGGGTTAATTAAAATGATCAATTCTACGGCAGTTAAAGCTAAAAAAGTGGCCGTGGGAGAAGCAATTAAGCCTTTACAACTGGAAAAAGAGGGGCAGAAAGTCCCCGATCCCCACGTTTGGGGTTCGGCGAAAAATGGTATAATCATGGTGGAGAAAATCCGAGATCAATTGATTGAATTAAGTCCAGAAGATAAAGAAATTTTTACTGAAAATGCCGCCCAATTAATCAGGGAATTAGAAAATCTTGATCGCTGGATTACTGCGGCTATTGAAACTATCCCCCCTTCCCAAAGGCAATTAGTCACCACTCATGACGCTTTTCAGTATTATGCTCATGCCTACGGTTTAAAAGTTGCAGGAACTTTAATTGGCATTAGTACCGAAGAACAACCTAGCGCCCAAACGGTGAAAAATTTAGCCGATGCTATTAAAAATCTCCAGGTTCCTGCTATCTTTGCCGAGACGACTATTAATCCCACTTTAATTACCACTGTAGCCGAAGAAGCGGGGGTAAAATTAGCACCACAACAATTATATTCTGATTCGATCGGTGCGGTGGGTACTGGGGGGGATAGTTATGTAAAAATGCTCAGGGAAAATACTCGCTCGATCGTGGAATCTTTAGGAGGAAAAGTACCTCAAGAAGGTCAATAGACCTCTTGTAAAAATCAAAAAATTGTCCTTAGAGTCAGGAGTTAGGAAGGCAGAAATACCGACAATCAGCAATTATCGGTGACTTTTAGATGATGACAAATGGATCAGCAGCTGCCTGTAAGCATCCCACCGAAAAGCTAATGCGCGGGGGGTTTGGGGGCGGCGCCACGCCCCCAACGGGGGGTTTGGGGGGTAGAACCCCCCAAAAGCTTGGATTGAGGGAAAAAATCGAAAGTAACGCCCGACTTTAGCAGAGAGTTTCCCCTTAAAAATCCCAACTTAGTAGATTTACAAAGCGGGGTTTATTTCCCAAATCCTTTACCGCGATTGACAGCAGGTAAAATGAGACAACTGTTAATCTGTTCTTTTAGGGTTTCATGATCGAGATTTTGACCGATAAGAACTAGCTGATTTTTGGGAGTACCTTTCCATTCGTCATCTTCGAGAGTAAAACGTTTGCCACTGAGGTGAAAAATATGACGTTTAGGACTTTCATCAAACCAGAGAATACCCTTAGCGCGGAAAACGCTTTCTGGTAACTGATTATCGAGGAAATATTGGAACTTCCGAATCGAAAAAGGTTGGTCACTAGCAAAGGAAATAGAAGTAAATCCATCCACCTCTAAATGATTGGAATGGTCGTGATGATCGTGATCATGATCGTGGTCGTGATCATGATCGCAGTGGTCGTGATCGTGGTCGTGGTGATCATGGTCGTGGTGTTCTTCTTCTGTGTCGAAATATTTATCCGATTCAAATAGTCCGACGCTGAGAATTAAGGGTAAAGGAACCTGACTTTTGCTAGTACGAAGAATTCTCGCTCCTTGCTTCATGTCCCGGATTCTTATTTCTAAAGAATCCACATCCGCTTCATCCACTAGATCGGTTTTATTGAGAACAATAATATCACCGTAGGTGATTTGACTTAAGGCCGCTTGCGAGTTGAATAAATCGAGACTAAAATTGGCACAATCCACCATAGTGACAATGGAATCTAAACGGGTCATTTCCCGTAATTCTGTACCTAAAAAGGTTAAAGCTACCGGTAAAGGATCGGCTAATCCCGTGGTTTCTACGACTAAATAATCGATTTTTTCGGGACGTTCGAGAACTTTATAAACTGCTTGAATCAAATCCTCGTTAATCGTGCAGCAAATACAGCCATTATTTAATTCTACCATGCTGTCATCACTGCTGATAATCAGTTCGTTATCGATACCGATTTCACCGAATTCATTGACAAGAACAGCAGTTTTTAATCCCTGTTGATTACTGAGAATATGATTGAGGAGAGTAGTCTTACCACTACCAAGAAACCCAGTAATAATTGTTACTGGAAGACCTTGTTTTGGCACTGACATCGTGTTAATAGCTTGTGATTCGACGGTTTGCATAATGATTTGGGGGTGAGTATTCTGTCACTAAAAAGCGATTTTTCGGGATGAGATAGCTAGTTTTTCTCGATCAAACAGTCTCCACTCGATCGCCGACTATTTTTATTGTAGATATTTTTGGACCACATCCCATCCTGTTAGGGTAACAAAAAGAAAACCCAGAAACAATAAAAGATTAGTGCCGATGTGGAGAGACCGCGCTAGAGGTGGACGAGTTGTAATGTTCAGGCCGCTAATTGCCGAAACAAAAACCAGAAAAACCACCGATAAACCCGCTATCAGGTGGGAAGAGTGGCCTAAACTGCCATAATGACCGATTGTTCCCACTAATCCGATTCCCAGCAGAATTAAGACCAAAGCAACCATGATCAGGCCGCTGACCAGATGAAAGGATCTTAACCATTTCGGTCGAGATTGGCCCGCGAGTCGTCGATAACCCATGTTTACCCCCGAAACCGCTAATAAAAAATAGGCAAAGAGAGCAAATCCCATCGACCAAGCGGCAATTTTCCATAACCAGAGAAAGGAAGGGAGATTCATAGGGGTGGGATTATTATTAGCAAGGAAAGGGACGACCGATCGTGTTAATTTAAGTTTACCGGACAAAAATCAGCAAGTTAGGGCTAATATGTCTCATCTCACCATCGACACGGAAAATAATCAGCGTCAACCCTTTGAGTTACCCGGGGCTAAACCCCATTATAACCCCGATCGACCCGGACAAGTTAATCATATTTTTCTCGATTTAATTATTGATATTCCTCAGCAAAGTTTTCAGGGCAGCTGTCAGATTACCCTCACCCCCATTCGTCAGGGAATTAGCAGTTTAACTCTGGATGCGGTGGATCTAAATATTAATTCTGTGTTCATTGAAGATATCAGTCAACCCTTTGACTATGATCGTTCTCTCCTGACTATTCATCTGCTACAACCCACTACCGATAAACCGATTCTCCTCACGATTAACTATCAGGTTAAGCAACCACAACGGGGATTATATTTTATCGGACCCGACGAATATTATCCCGATAAACCGATGCAAGTTTGGACCCAGGGAGAAGATGAAGATTCTCGCTTTTGGTTTCCCTGTTTTGATTATCCCGGACAGTTAGCCACTTCCGAAATTCGGGTGAAAATTCCCCAACCCTATATCGCTATTTCTAACGGGGAATTAATCTCGGTGGAAAACGTTGGTGAAGACAGAATTTATCACTGGTCACAAAAGCAAATTCATCCTACCTATTTAATGACTCTTGCGGTGGGAGATTTTGCTGAATTACGCGACTCATGGAATGGTGTTCCTGTCACTTATTATGTGGAAAAAGGACGGGAAGAAGAGGGACAAAGAAGTATGGGTAAAACTCCCCGCATGATCGAGTTTTTTAGCCAAACGTTTGGTTATCCCTATCCCTATCCTAAATACGCACAAGTTTGCGTAGATGATTTTATTTTTGGTGGGATGGAAAATACTTCCACCACAATTTTAACCGATCGCTGTTTGATCGATCAAAGAGCAAGTATTGATCATACTTGGACAGAAAGCTTAGTTGCCCATGAATTAGCTCATCAATGGTTCGGTGATTTAGTGGTGATTAAACACTGGTCTCACGCTTGGATTAAAGAGGGAATGGCTTCCTATTCTGAGGTTTTATGGACAGAATCGGAATACGGAAAAGCTGCTGCTAGTTATTATTTATTAGGGGAAGCAAGAAGTTATTTAGAAGAAGATACTTCCCGCTATCGTCGTCCGATTGTTACTCATGTTTATCGAGAAGCGATCGAACTTTATGATCGTCATCTCTACGAAAAAGGTGCTTGTGTTTATCACATGATCCGCTCTATTTTAGGGGAAGATTTATTCGGAAAAGCGATTCAGACTTTTGTGCGGGATAATGCTCATAAAACCGTGGAAACTGTGGACTTATTAAGGGCGATCGAAAAAGCGACCGGGTACAATTTATTATTCCTCTTTGATCAGTACGTTTATCGCGGTGGTCATCCCGATTATAAGGTGGCCTACAGTTGGGACAATCAGAATAATTTAGCCCAATTAACTGTCACCCAAACCCAGGATGAAAAAGAACTATTCGACTTGAAAATTCCCGTCGCTTTTGCCTATCTCAACTCTGACGATCTTACCTACAATCTGCGGATTCACCAAAAAGAACAAAGTTTCTATTTTCCCCTAGCACAAAAGCCCGATTTTGTCAAGTTCGATCGGGGTAATAATTTCCTCAAAACCGTCACTCTTGAGTATCCTATCGGCGAATTAAAAGCGCAATTACAACAGGATCCCGATCCAATTTCCCGTATCTATGCAGCCATTGCCATTGCTAAAAAAGGCGGTTTAGAAGCGATCGAAGCTTTAGGGACATCCCTAGAAAATGAGCCTTTTTGGGGTGTGCGTGTGGAGGTGGCCAAACAGTTAGCAACTCTTGGTTTAGATCAAGCGGTTACTGCTTTAATTAAAGGTTTAAACGATGAAAAAGCACAAGTACGTCGGGCAATTGTCGAGGGATTAAGTGAAATTAAAACCTTAGATAGTTATAACGCGCTTAAATCCCTATTAGAAGCCGGAGATGCTAGTTATTATGTGGAAGCGGCCACGGCGCGAGGATTAGGCTCTATGGCCGTGGGACAATTGCAAGATCAAGAAGGGGAAATTATTGACCTACTCAATCATATTTTACAGTCAAGAAAGGGGTGGAATGAGGTAGTAAGAGCGGGCGCAATTGGCGGTTTAAGCCAGTTAAAAACCTCGCCGGCGGCTTTGGAGTCAATTTTGACCTACACGGCTTTAGGCACGCCTCAACCCCTGAGATTAGGAGCTATCCGCGCCCTGGGAGCGATTTCTTCGGGACAAACCACGGATAAATTAACCGTAATTTTGGAACGTTTAGAAACCATTGCCAAGGAAACTTTTTTCTTGACGCAGGTGGCAGTGTGTAACGCTTTAGGACAGATAGAAAATGCCAAAGCTATCGTTATTTTACAAGCTTTGAGCGATCGAACTCCCGATGGTCGCGTGCGTCGTGTAGCGGAGGAAGCAGTACAAAAAGTCCAGAAAAAATTAGGTTCCGAGAAAGCAATTCAGGAAATTCGCGAGGAATTAGAAAAAATGAAACAGGAAAATCAGGAACTTAAAAGTCGTTTGACCAAATTAGAGGCGAAAAATAGTTAGTTAACCTGAGTTATCAGTTATCAGTTATCAGTTATCAGTTATCAGTTATCAGTTATCAGTTATCAGTTATCAGTTATCAGTTATCAGTTATCAGTTATCAGTTATCAGTTATCAGTTATCAGTTAT
>NZ_JADBRW010000226.1:0-4591 GCF_020247025.1 Microcystis sp. M109S1 | reverse complement strand
TAAGCGGTTAATGCCTCGTTTTCGAGATGTAAAGGCCTTGGGAGCGGTGGCAGCGATGATTGTTCCCAATGAGGTGGCGAGTTATGGTTGTCGTCAGGGTTTATTTGTATTGGTGCAGTCAGGGGAAAATGTAATAATTTTAAATGATGCGGAGTTTACGCCCCAGGTTTGGTAGGTTTAGCTTTTTCTCGAAATCTTCTAGGTTCTGTGTGATCAGTTTAACTTACATAGGATCGATCTTTGTGTCCTCTGTGTCTTTGTGGTTCCTTCCACCCCCTCGCTAGGAGAAATTTATCTTAGAATACATTTTATCCACCAAATCCAAGAGGGCCATTTTTGTTACGATATCCTGAACAGAAATCTGAAGAGATTGGCGATGAAATTGTCCCTCCTTTTAATCGGTGAGAGTATGAGCTATGCCTGATTCACCAGAAGTACAACAGAACTTTAATGCACCCGTTTATGGAGTAGCCGGAAAAGTTGCTGGAGACCAAATTATCTACGCCTCTCCCCAGAAGCAAGATTTAGCAGAAGCTGCCGCAGAAATTCAGCGATTGCTTAAACAACTGGAAGAGACAAATCCCACTGCGACAGAAAAACAAAAGGAAGCTTACATCAATGCGGCGGTGTCAACTCCTGTCAGAAAGCGATTGCTAGGCGCGGTGACATCAGGGGGAAAAGCTGCCCTTGAGGAATTTCTAGATAATCCTTACCTCAATGTAACAATGGCTTTAATTGAAGGTTGGAAAACAGCAGAATAATATCAGGATGGGTTACGAACCGATCCTATTCTTAATGTTGGCAAAGGAGACATCCGACAATGACAGAAGAACCCAAGATTCAGCAAAACTTCAACGCACCAGTTTCTGGCGTTGCTGGGGTTGTACAGGGCGACCAAATCATCGGTGATAAGGTGCTCGGCGATAAAATCATTCAACTTCCTCAGACTCCCCAAGCTGAGAAACCAGCAGAATTACCCAATAATCTGAATCGGGCGCGGACTGGGGCAGTTAATTTCGTGGGGCGTGAGGAAGAAATGACACAATTGCACGACCAGTTACAGCAGCAAGAAAGAATTGCGATCACCGCTGTCGTTACGGGAATGGCGGGAGTGGGTAAGACAGAATTAGCAATCCAGTATGCCCTACATCACAACGTAAAATCGACGTATCCGGGCGGTATTTGCTGGATAGGGGTGCAAGCGGGAACAGTAGGGGTACAACTATTAGAATTTGCTAAGTCGCAGTTGGGCTTGTTTCCCCCTGAAAATTTGAATTTGCGGGGGCAATTGGATTATTGTTGGTCAAGATGGCAACCGCCGGGAAATGTACTGTTAGTTTTAGATGATGTGCATAAGTATGAGGAAATCGAAGATTATTTGCCTCCCCAAGAACAACGATTTAAGGTGTTGATTACGACTCGGCAACAGTGGCTGGCGGCATCGTTTGAGCAGTTGCGCTTACCTGTTTTAAGCGAATCAGCCGCCCTTGCTTTACTGGAATCTCTGATTGGTGAGTCGCGTCTGCAAGCTGAATTGGAGGTAGGGAAGGGGCTATGTGCGTGGCTAGGGTATTTGCCTTTAGGCTTGGAATTGGTGGGGCGTTTCCTTAAGGAGTTTACTAATTGGAAATTGGCGAAGATGCAGCAGAAATTGATAGAAAAACGCTTACAGTTGCCAGCTTTGCAGGAGCGTTCGGATGATATGACGGCGCAAAGAGGGGTAGAGGAAGCTTTTAATGTGAGTTGGGAGGCGTTGAGTCAGCCAGCGCGGGATTTAGGCTGTTTCCTCAGTCTCTTTGCTTTGGCTCCTATTCCTTGGCGTTTGGTGGTAGAAAGGTGTTTGTCTGCTCAAGATGAGGATGAGTTGGAAGTCATTAGACAGAAGCAATTACTCAACCTTCATCTGTTGCAAGCAGGAAAAGGAGAAGTTTATCAGTTTCATCCGTTGGTGCGACAGTTTTTTCAAGCTAAGTTGGCACTGCGAGAGGATGGGGATGAGTTGAAACGCTCCTTTTGTCGGGGTATGGTTGAGGAGGCAAAGACAATTCCTGATACTCCCACCAAGGAGCAAATAGAAGCTGTTGCTTTATCTATTCCCCATATTGCGGAGTCGGCGACAGAGTTAGAACAATGGCTGGAGGAAGAGGAGTTAACCTCGCCCTTTAAAGGATTGGGGAATTTCTATTTTGGACAAGGATTCTACGATTTAGCTGAACCTTGGGATAAGCAACGTTTAGAAGTAACTCGCCGTCGCTTGGGAGAAGAGCATCCCGATGTAGCATATTCCCTCAACGATTTAGCATTATTGTACGAACACCAAGGAAGGCACGAAGAAGCAGAACCACGCTATTTACAAGCTTTAGAATTTAGTCAGAGAAGATCGGGAGAGAATCATCCCTCTGTAGCTACTTTTCTTAACAATTTAGCAGGATTGTACGAATTTCAAGGAAAGTACGAAGAAGCAGAACCCCTCTATTTACAAGCTTTAGAATTGAAGAAACAACTATTAGGGGAGAATCATTCCTCTGTAGCTACTTCCCTCAACAATTTAGCATTATTGTACCATTCCCAAGGAAAGTACAATAATGCTGAACCACTCTATTTACAAGCTTTAGAATTGTTTAAACGACTATTAGGGGAGAATCATCCCGATATTGCTACTTCCTTCAACAATTTAGCAGGATTGTACCATTCCCAAGGAAAGTACGAAGAAGCTGAACCCCTCTTAATACAAGCTTTAGAATTGAGGAAACGACTATTAGGGGAAAATCATCCCTCTGTAGCTACTTCCCGCAACCATTTAGCATTCTTGTACGAATCCCAAGGAAGGTACGAAGAAGCAGAACCACTCTATTTACAAGCTTTAGAATTGAGAAAACGACTATTAGGGGAGAATCATCCCGATGTAGTATCTTCCCTCAATGGTTTAGCAAAATTGTACTATTCTCAAGAAAGGTACGAAGAAGCAGAACCCCTCTATTTACAAGTTTTAGAATTGTGGAAACGACTATTAGGTGACAATCATCCCCATGTATCATCTTCCCTCAACGGTTTAGCATTATTGTACGATTCCCAAGGCAGATACCCAGAAGCAGAACCTCTCTATCTAGAAGCATTAGATTTGAAAAAACGACTCTTAGGAGACAATCATCCGGATGTGGCACTTTCCCTCAACAATTTAGCAGGATTGTACAAATCCCAAGGCAGATACTTAGAAGCAGAACCCCTCTTTTTACAAGCATTAGCAATTGCCGAGCAAGCTTTAGGGGAGAATCATCCTAATACTGTTAAGATTCGGGAAAACTTAGAGTCGCTCCCGTAGGATGGGTTATTAACCCATCCGATAATACAACAATATAAAATAATACAATCACCTTCAATCAACCAAACAATCATGACTACACTCAAAGATATTGAATCCGCGATTCTCCAGTTGCCTGACGAAGAAATCCATCAATTATCAGCTTGGTTACAAGACTATCTTGATGATAGTTGGGACAAACAGATAAAAAACGATCTCGAATCAGGGAAACTCGATCGACTATTACAAAAAGTCAACAATGATATCAGTAACAATCAAGTTAAGCCTTTAGATGAAATCCTTAACAACTCCTGATTTTTGGCAATGTTATGCCAACTTACCTCCCTACATTAAGCAACAGGCAAAAAAAGCCTATCGTCTCTGGATTAGTAATGTTTTCCATCGATCATTACATTTCAAGAAAGTAGGGAAAAATGTCTGGTCAGTCCGAATAACTGAGAATTATAGAGCTTTAGCATTGAAAAAAGGTGAAGATTATTACTGGTTTTGGATTGGTTCTCATGATGAGTATGAAGAGTTAATTAAATAGAAGGAGAAAATTAACCATGCTAGATCCTCAAGAATTTCGCAATATTATCCACCAAGATTTTACTGAAGTTACCTCACAGGAATTTCTGGCAAATCAAAAAAAATACTGTCCAGAAATTTTTGAAGGCGATAACTATCCCAATATCACTGAAAATCTTAATAATTTAGCAAAACTCTACCAATCCCAAGGAAGGTACGCAGAAGCTGAACCACTCTATTTACAAGCTTTAGAATTGAGAAAACGACTATTAGGGGAGAATCATCCCGATGTATCATCTTCCCTCAATGGTTTAGCAAAATTGTACAATTCTCAAGGAAAGTACGAAGAAGCTGAACCCCTCTATTTACAAGCATTAGCAATTGCCGAGCAAGCTTTAGGGGAGAATCATCCTAATACTGTTAAGATTCGGGAAAGTTTACAAAAGATGCGACAACAGCAACATCCATCGTATTAACTGTGATTGATGGGATTATGTCAAGTTTTTAGGAAATTAAATCAGTTTATTCTTAATCAAACTTAAACGGAGAAAATTAATGACAACCAACTTATTAAATAATGCTATTACCATAGATAACGAAATTCAACATGGTAAACCAATCTTAACAGGAACCCGAATCCCGATCGCCATTGTTATTGGTTCCCTGGCAGGAGGAATGAGCTATGAAGAAGTCATGGAGGAATATGGAGTTACTCAAGAGCAAATTCTTGCTTCTTTAGCATATTTTTCTGAACTTTTAAAT
>NZ_JADBRW010000225.1:0-11187 GCF_020247025.1 Microcystis sp. M109S1 | reverse complement strand
CCCCCACCGAAAAACTTTTTCAGCAGACCCTAACTAAAGACTTGATCGGGATTAATTTGACGGCACAAGCTTTTAATTCCGGTTGCAGGGAAATCGGACAAGCGGCCGGATGGGTGAGACTATTAGCCTCAGCATTTTCTGCCCATAAAGCTCCCCAGTGCATCGGCACAAAGACACAATTAGGGGCAATTGCTTTGGTAATTAAAGCGGGAAAACGGGCAAAACCGCGACGAGAACGCACCTCCACCCATTCCCCCGCTTCTATGCCCAATTTTGCCGCATCTTTGGGATGAATTTCCAGAAAAGGTGCGGGGTGCATTTTGACAATTTTCTCGATGCGGCCGGTGCGGGTTTGGGTGTGCCAGTGACCGTACAAACGCCCCACGGTCAACACTAGGGGATAATCATCGTCGGGGGGTTCCGCTAGACCTTTACTGTGGTAAGCGGCGAAAACAGCACGACCATCGGCAGTATTAAATTTACCATCGGTATAAAGGCGTTTTGCGGCTGTTTTTTCGCTTTTATCTTCATCTTTAACTAAATTCCCCAGTAATTCCCCGGAATTAGCGGTTTTAGGGGCGGAAATTTCATCGATGGAATCGGGCCACGGTCGGGGAGTCTCGGCCAGGCGATCATAATTAATCGCTGTCATATCACAAGGACGTTTATATGTCAACCGGATAAACTCGGAATGTACCTCGGCGGAATCCTTAAAATTAAATTGTGCTTGAAAACCCAAACGGCGGCCAACTTCGGCGAAAATTTGCCAATCGGCCTGAGCTTGACCGACGGGAGGGCGAAAAGCTTTATTTAACGTCACCATGCGCTCAGAATTGGTCATTGTTCCCGTTTTTTCGCCCCATTGGGCCGCTGGCAGTAATAAATGGGCGTAGGCGCTGGTTTCTGTGGGATAGTAGGCATCCTGATAGATAGTAAAAGGTGATTTCAACAGGGCGGCCTTGGTGCGTTCTAGATCAGGCATACTAACAGCCGGATTAGTGGCGGCAATCCAGAGAAGTTTGACATCTCCGGTCTCCAAACCAGTAATCATACTCCAAGCATCGCGACCGGGGACCGGAGAAATCCGACCGGCGGGTAAACCCCAAGCTTGTTCCACTTCGGCCCGGTGTTGGGGATTTTTGACGAAACGATAACCGGGCAGAAGATGGCAGAGTCCGCCGGCTTCCCGTCCTCCCATGGCGTTGGGTTGTCCCGTTAGGGAAAAAGGACCAGCCCCCGGTTTACCGATATTAGCCGTCATTAGGTGTAAATTGATTAAAGTGCGGGCTTTGGCCGTGCCTTCGCTAGATTGATTGATACCCATCGACCAGAGGGAAAGCACTCTTTCCGATTCGGCCCAGTAGCGGGCAGCCTGTTCTAAATGGTCGATGGGGATACCGCATTTACTCGCGACTATTTCGGGGGGATAATGGCGGATAATTTCGGCGTATTTGCCGAAATCCCGGGTACATTTATCGATAAAATAGGTATCGATCGCACCCCAATCCAGTAACAGGTGGGCAATACCGTTAAATAGGTCAATATCGGTCCCCGGGTTAATGGCTAGGTGGAGATTAGCGGCCTCGGCGGTTTTAGTGCTGCGGGGATCGACGACGATTAATTTCGCTTCTTTGTTGCGTTTGAGATACTTGTGCAGACGGTTAAAGATGATGGGGTGACATTCGGCCGTATTTGTCCCCACCAGAAAGGCACAATCGGTTAATTCTAGGTCATCGTAACAGCAGGGGGGACCGTCGGAACCGAAACTGTCAAGGTAAGCGGCCACGGCCGAAGACATACAGAGACGGGAATTAGCATCAAAGTTATTGACTCCCAGACAGCCCTTGACCAGTTTTTGGGCGATGTAGTAATCTTCGGTGTGAAATTGTCCCGAACCGTATAGACAGATACTTTCCTTTTCCCCCTGAGCGATTAGAGTTTGCATCTGGTTAACGATGCGATCGAGGGCCTCTTCCCAAGTACAAAGACGGAATTGATCTTGGAGAGAATCGCGGATCATCGGGGTTTTGAGGCGATTTTTATCGATCGATTCCGCTACGGTGGCCCCTTTAACACAGATCATACCTTGACTGGAGGGGTGGGACTTGTCCCCAAAGACTTTCCATGCTTGTCCGGCCGACGCGCCGGGGGTGACTGTCAAACCACAACCTACTCCACAGTAAGGACATTGGGTTTTTGTAGATTCAGTCATAAGCAGTGGGTCTGATTAGTGGCGCTGTCTTTGGGCATACTAAGATAGTCGGCAGATTTTCTCGGCGAAATTGTAGTTATTAATACAATTTATTACAAGCCTTAGCTAAACTGCCATTTTCGAGATGCAAATCCCGCATTACAACTGGCTAGATAAAAAGCATACACTTGTTCTCGTGTTGAAAAAGAATCGGGATAGGATAATAGTAGTCTCTAGGGTGGGGAAAAAGTTTTCAGCCAGTCATGACCTACGAACCTCTACATCATAAGTATCGTCCCCAAACCTTTGCCGATTTGGTGGGACAATCAGCGATCGCCACGACCTTGAGTAATGCCTTAATCAGTGAGCGAATCGCCCCTGCATACCTATTTACTGGACCCAGAGGCACGGGGAAAACCTCCTCGGCGCGAATTTTAGCCAAATCCCTCAACTGTCTGTCTAGTGACCATCCGACGCCGATTCCCTGCGGTAAGTGTTCCGTCTGTCATGCGATCGCCAATGGTTCCGCTTTAGACGTGATCGAAATTGATGCCGCTAGTAATACCGGTGTGGATAACATTCGGGAAATTATCGAGCGATCGCAATTTGCCCCCGTCCAATGTCGTTATAAAGTCTATGTCATCGATGAATGCCTGACTGGGGATAGCCTTGTTTTCACCGAAACGGGATTAATCCCCATTAATCATCCTGAGATTCTCGGAAAACGAGTTCTCAGTTACAACGAGAGCAGCGGAGAGTGGGAATATAAAAAAGTCCTGCGATGGCTAAACCGAGGCGTAAAAGCAACTTTAACCATTCAAACCAGAAATCGGACGATTAATTGCACTGGTAATCATTTGATTAGAACAGAAAAAGCATGGATACAAGCAAAAAATCTCAAAATCGGCGATCATATCCTATCCCCTGTGAATGTGGCTGCGGGCAACTCATCTCTAAGTATGGAAGGGATGGACATAACCGACGTTTCGTTTCAGGGCATCAAAACTACGGCAATAGTAACGGAACAAGAGTCTATGACTTGGCCTCTATTTTGCAACAGGCTGAATCCATCAAGCCCTTTTGTCAGTGTGGCTGTGGGGAAAAACGGGAAATTCCCTTGTTTCTCCAACAAAAAGGCAGAGGGATCAAAAGTATTGAATCCTATTGGCAAAGACATCCTTACAAACAAGGACACGGTTTATGGGAAAAGCGAACCAAAAAATTACTGTTCCATCGAGAATCTTTGTCCTCAAACAGCCTCGGACTTATATACGGGACTTTACTCGGAGATGGAACTATCGATTACCCCAACCAAAACAGTCGATGGCCGAGAATACGCTGGAATCATGGCAGTAAACAACAAGAATGGCTTGAATACAAAGCCAGTCGTCTTCCAGAGTTACAAATTCAGTCACAAATCGTTGCCAACGGTGGATATGGAGAACTTTCAATCTATGCCCGCAGCGTTTGTCATCCCAGCCTTGGAGAAGTTTTCCAGATGGTCAGACCTCAAGGAGAACGAAAATTTGTTTCCCTCAATTGGCTGGAAAACATCACACCCGAAGGACTGGCTTGGTGGTATATGGATGACGGATCACTCAGTATCACCCCTCACGGAAGCCGTTTTATCCAATTACACACGGAAGGATATTCCCCCGCCGAAAATCAACTTATTGCCGATTGGCTCACTCAAAGAGGTTACGCTACAAAAAGCCTATCCTATACTCGACACAGTACGGGGAAGATCTATCATTACCTCAAAATGGGAGCATCGGCCACAGCCCGATGGATTGCCGATTTACAACCCTATGCAATCCCCTCAATGGCTGACAAATTTCGAGGAAGTGATAGGGATTCAAGAAGGTGACACAGAAAGCGTCTATGACCTAGAAGTGGAGGACAATCATAATTTTGTTGCCAATGGGTTATTAGTTCATAACTGCCATATGCTCAGTACGGCGGCCTTTAATGCGCTGCTGAAAACTCTGGAAGAACCGCCGGATCGAGTGATTTTTGTGCTTGCTACCACCGATCCTCAGCGTGTCTTGCCTACCATCATCTCCCGTTGTCAACGCTTTGATTATCGCCGTATTCCTCTCGATGCGATGGTGACACACCTGCAAAAAATCGCCCAAATAGAAGCGATCGATATTAACCTAGAAGCATTAACCCTTGTGGCTCAGATCGCTAACGGTGGTTTACGGGATGCGGAAAGTCTCCTCGATCAATTAAGTTTACTCGCAGGAACGATTACGGCCGAGCGAGTCTGGGATTTAGTCGGTGCAGTCCCCGAAAGAGACCTCTTAACCCTACTTAAACTCATTCATGGCAATATTCCCGATCAAGTTATCGAACAATGTCGCCATCTGATGAATCGCGGTAAGGAACCTTTAATCGTCTTGCAAAATCTAGCGGGATTCTATTTAAACCTACTTTTAGCCAAAACTGCCCCTAATCGTCCAGAAATGGTCGCTGTCACCGCTCCCACTTGGCAGGAATTGTGTACGGAAGCGCGTAATTGGTCTTTAGAGGAAATTCTCCGCGGTCAACAACTTCTTAAAGACAGCGAAACGCAACTAAAAAACACGACTCAACCCCGTCTCTGGTTAGAAGTCACTCTATTAGGACTTTTACCGCAAGCACAGGTGATTCCTCTAGTTGCCACGGTAGCGCCTTCCCGTCCCCAAACCAGCACCGAGAGGCCCACTGAAGTAATCACAGCACCGGCACCGGTTAATGAACCGATAAAACCGGCGGTTATCACCCCGACAACTAGCGTCGAAGTGCCGAAAACTGAGGTTAAAACTGTTGCCAGTGATGACAATCATGAACAAATTTGGCAGCAGGTTTTAGAAGTAATGGAACCTCCCACTACTCGCACTCTCCTACGTCAGCACGGTAGTCTTTTTAGTAGGTCAGAATCGAGCGCTTATTTGAGCATATCTTCGGAACAATTATTAAAAATGGCCCGGCTACGATTGACTAATATTGAGTCAGCTTTCGAGGCAGTTTTTCAGCGCCGGATTAAAGTCCATTTACAGGTAGGTTCCGCTACTGATGCCATGGCTGCGGAAGTTTCTCAATCCCCGGCGGCCAGGATGCCACCACCACCGGAAACCGCACCAACTCCACCAATAACTCCCGAAAATAAAGTTATGACCGTGGTGGATATTCCCCCGGTCAAAGAAGCAATTATTGAGAAAAATGACAAAACTATTAGCACAGAACTGCCCCAAAAAATCTTAAATTTTGATTCATCTTTAGAGACATTAGATCAAGATGTCGATGTTAGTGAAATTTTGGCAGCCGCTCAAAAGTTAGCGAAATCTTTTGATGGTGAAGTGGTCAATATGGGTTATTCACTGCCAGAAAATTCGGCCGCAGAAACTAAAGTTAATAAGTCTCTGGAAAATATGACTATCGTGCGCGGGAGACCTGATGTTAACGAAATTTTAGAGAGTTTGGAGGAGGACGAAGACCTTCCTTTTTAAAGCTATCTCAACGGCTTGTGCTAAACTGATAGGATATGCCACGTCTCAGGATTGGCTATTCTTGCTCAAATTCTAGCTACTAGACCTATGACACCCGAAACTAAGGCCAGAATCGATCAATTAGTCCAGAATAACAAAGTTATTGTGTTCATGAAGGGCAATAAATTAATGCCTCAGTGTGGTTTCTCGAATAACGTCATACAAATTCTCAATATTCTGGGGGTTTCCTACGAAACTGTCGATATTCTGCAAGATCAGGAGTTAAGACAAGGAGTTAAGGAGTATTCCGATTGGCCGACTATTCCCCAAGTCTATATCAACGGTGAGTTTATTGGCGGTTCCGACATTATGCTCGAACTCTATCAAAATGGGGAACTACAACAAATAGTCGAGGTAGCCTTAGCTTCCTAAAAATTTTCTAGGTTAGGTTAGCTAATCTAACCTAGTTTAAACCTACCAAACAGTAATCAGTAATCAGTAATCAGTGAAAAGACGGCAATTTTCTACTTAAGACTGTCCACTAAAAACTCAAAACTGCTAACTGATTGGTACATCTCAGTTTTGTAGAAATATCTATAGGACATTTTGGGCGCACGCAGTTCGATAAACTCACTGACCACGATCATTGGTGTCAACTTAAGCAAGAGGCTTAATTATAAAGAGTACCTGATAATCCAAGAGGAAGATAGTAAAAAACGGTAAAATAATGAGAAGAAATCAGAGGTGAGTCAGTGAAAACGCGCTCTAAGCAACGACCTAGAAAAGAGGGGAATCCCGAATTACGCTGTCAATTTCAGTCGCCAGCCTTGCACATTCGGATATTCTCGACTCTGTGTGATAATCAGTGCTTATCATTCGTAGGAGTCTTGCTAGGCAAGGCTTTGAAGACTATATTTCCGAAAAATTATCCCTATTCTTCTTCTTCCCACACAGAAACAAGAAGAGCCGTTTTTTAACGGTTACTTCCAAGTACCTTCGTACACGACCGAATGAGGGCGGCAGTCAGTTTATTGAGTTGGAGGGAAATAAACCCAAATTTCAATCTTCCCATTAGGAGCATTCCAGTCCACTAATTCTAGTAGATCCGATTCTAGTAGGTCTTTAGGTAAATTTATGTTTTTATTATTATTCACATAACTTTGAGTGAGTTCCCCTAGATTTTTAGCTCGTTCTCTATCCCCAGCATGAAAATATTTGATCCTACTGATTGGCTGATCATTCTTTAAAGAATATGTATTTTGAACATCTTCTTTTTTAATCGGATGTAAATCATCAATTGTGTAATTTTTACCTAGATATTGCTTAAATTTGTTCACTTCTTTCTCGTTCTCGTTATAGTAAATATAAACAACAAAATCAAAATTTTTAGTTATTTGTTCAACAATTTTCTCTCTAGGATCCTTGCTATTTTTGTAGCCTTCTTGAAGTTTTCTAAGCTCTTTAATAATCCCATTAGCTTGATTCGGATCCCTTTCGCCAATAATCATAAGAGCCGTAAAAGTATCTTGAAACTCTGGTGTTTGTCCTATAAATTCTTGATCTGTATTTGAGGGTTTAGACATTAACTCTTTAAATCTTGATCTATAAATTTGCGTTGCTATCTCAGCAATCATCTGCTTAGAGCTTTCATCATTGTCAGCTATCGTCCGATTCAAAGCAATTAAAGCGATATCTTTTTTTAATTGAGGGCTTTGTAAATCTCCAATCAATTTTTGAATTAATTCTGCCGTTTGAATGTTGGTTTTAAATCCTTCTAATTGATTCTCAATATTTTCGGTTTTCTGTTGCAGCTGAGAAGTCTGATATCCTATAAACCCATTGAGAATGGCAATAATCATTAAAACAAATGTCGATAAAGATGAGACACCTATACTTATTTTATCCAAGCTATCTTTAGGCTCATTATTCTTGTCAGACATAGTTAACTCCTTCCTTGTGTACTCACTTAAATATTCACACCACACCCCGCATCACCTGCACCAATTCCCCCACTACCTAATCCTGCTTACTCCTTGCCTCAACCAGTTGGTCATTCAACCCTGACTGCCTGACACATCTCAGTGAAGTCTAGGTCAATCGGGGGTGGCAAGTCAAAGAGCAAATGCGAGAAAACTAAATCCGTTCCTAGAAATATTCTCGGGCTAGGTTAGAGACAAAACAAGGCTGAGGAGCTTTGGGAAACAGAGGAATAGGGGCAAAAAGTTCTCGTCCTTTAGATAGAATACCCCAGACCTAACACAACTCGATTCTAACCCACTTTCCCAGAAACATTGAATCTCCTAACAAAACTTTACATTTAAGGACATAACAACCCCAAAACGCCATTTTTCAATAGGTTATCACCATAAGTGGGAGAGAGTCGCTCCCCTTTAAAACTGTCCCTTGAATTGTTCTCTATCTTTTGCTATGAGGAAACTTTGTTGGGGGATACCGATGTGAATTCCCTTCTCCTCAAAAGCAATCTTGAGACGACGACGATACTCTCTTTCTATGTCCCATTGTCGTAATCTTTTGACGACAATTCTGAGCATAATTTCCATTCCCGTGTGAGAAACCCGACTGACACCAGCAACCTGCACAGGATTGATGATATCTTCTTGCCATTGTGGATCTACAGCCATATTTTCAGCGATGGCTGCCATTAAAGCGATCGCCACATCTGGCTCGGTCTGATAGGCGACTTCGATGGTAAAATCGACCCGCGCCCAATCTTTACTGAGGTTGTGTGCGGTGATAATTTGGTTATGGGCAATAGTGATTAAACGTCCGTCGGCGGCCCGCAATTGAGTCGCTCGCAAACTCATATTTTCCACCAAACCAATAAACTCCTGAAACTGGACCATATCACCAACAGTGTATTGGTCTTCAAAGACAATCAGAAAACCGTTAATCCAATCTTTTAAAAGATCCTGAAAGGCAAAGGTGAGCAATGCTCCCACTAAACCGGCTCCTGTGAGTAAAAAGGCGAAAGAAAGACCCATCCAGGCAAAAAAAATCAAAATTCCCAGAAAAATAGCAATAAATGTGATAATTTCTCGCCAAACTTTTAATAAAGTTGGAGCGCGCAGAATCCTCCTTTCCAAATTTTCGGAAAAAACCGCTCCTTCCTCTACCCACTCCCGTAGCCGAGAATTAACGTAGAGATTAATCATATTGCTCACTGATGTCAGCAGCAACCAGATAATAAAAATCCGTAAAGGAATACGAATTATCCCGCGTCCTTCTAGCCTAGTTTCAGGAAATACATACAAAATCGCCGCTATTCCGCCAAACCAAAGCAGTATCAGTCCAATAAGAGCCAGTCTTTTCCAGAGAATATTTAACGTCAGTTGTCGCTGAATATCAGCCTGTTGACGGAAATTAGAGGAATCTTCCACAGAGGCTAAAATCGGTTCTTGGGAGCGATCTTTTCTGGGAGGGGAATTTCTGGGTAAATTCTGATCGGATTGACTTTTAGCTTGTTTTTTGAGGAGATTGAAGCGATTTCTTAAACGTTTCTGCCACCAAATTAATAAACAGCTTAAGCAAACCATCCCGAAAATAATTATAGTGGCAGTCATTACCTGTTGCCGGCGAGCGGCGGGCTGACGTTCTTGCCAAGCTTGGAGCAAAGCTGTTTGGATGATTTTAACCCATCTGTCCGCTAAATCGGCAACCGAAGAAGAATCGATCAGGGCATCAATTTCTGTTACTGTCAGAATTACCTGTTGCGGTAAATTCTGGTTATCCCTGGCCACAATCACAGTTAAATTATTGAGGGTCGCCGGACTTACTTGCAAGGTTGTCGGATCGAAACCCCCATTGATAATATTATTTAAGCCTCTTTCAATGCGCCTAGCCCGTCTTTGTACTGGGGAGATTTCCTGGGCCGCTTCCACCCTAGAAGCGGTAAAATCTTGGGAGGCAATCTGAAATAAGGCAAATCCATCTAAATACACGGAAGCATATTCTATATCCCCGGCTACAAAAATCCTTGTCCCCGTGGGAGATGCAAATGGAACCAGAAAATTTTGGGCTAGGGATGGCAGGGTATTAAGAACAAATATACTAACCAAGAGGCAACCCGCCAATCCTTGAATGACCAGATTGAAAATTTTTCTCCGTTGCCGTCGTCCCATTGCCCAAGTTTCCTTTTTGATTAACAATGATCTTTACCCGCTTTCTCAGCTTATAGCAGTTATCTTAATGGTGAGATGCGAAGTTTTCGTTTTGGGGAGTCGGTCGTCCCTCTCCCTTCTCCCTTCTCCCTTCTCCCCAACCCCTCACTGATAACTGATTACTGATTACTGATAACTGAAATCCCCAACACCCTACTTAACTTCTCATGTCCAATATTTCCCCACAGTGGCGCGAGGAAATTACCTCTTTACCTACTTGGTTACGGCGCTCGCTCGGTAAATCTAGCGAAATTTCCACGGTTCAGCGCATTATCAAACAAAGGAACATTCATACTATCTGCGAGGAGGGTCGCTGTCCCAATCGCGGCGAATGTTATGCCCAAGGTACGGCGACTTTTTTGTTGATGGGTCCCACCTGTACCCGCTCCTGTGCTTTTTGTCAAGTGGATAAGGGTCATGCACCCATGCCTCTCGATGTCGAGGAACCGCAAAAAGTGGCGGAAGCGGTGCAATTGTTAAATTTAAGTTACGTTGTCTTGACTTCTGTAGCCAGAGATGATATGGAAGACGGCGGAGCCAGTTGGTTTGTGCGGACGATGACAGCCATTCGCGAACTCAATCCCCACACTTTAATTGAGGTGTTAACCCCGGATTTTGCTGGGGGTAAGGGAAGTCAACAGCAACGGGTGGCGACGGTGGTGGGAGCAAAACCTGCCTGTTACAATCACAATATCGAGACGGTGCGCCGTTTGCAAGGACCGGTTAGACGCGGGGCTAAATACGATCGCTCTTTGGCGGTTTTGCGTTATGTTAAGGAAATCGATCGGTCAATTCCGACGAAATCCGGCTTAATGGTCGGTCACGGTGAGACAAAAGAGGAAATTATCGAGACTTTGGCAGATTTACGGGCGATCGACTGCGATCGAGTTACTATTGGTCAATATATGCGTCCTTCTCTGGAACATTTGCTCGTACAGAAATATTGGACTCCCGCAGAATTTAGCGAGTTGGGAGAAATTGCCCAAAAAATGGGTTTTTCCCAGGTTAGATCCGGCCCCCTAGTCCGCAGTTCCTATCATGCCGGAGAGTAAATCAGTTATCAGTTATCAGTTATCAGATGTAAGTTTTAAGTTAATTTTTGTAAATCTACTAAGTTGGGATTTTTACGGGGAAACTCTCGGCTAAAATTGGGCGTTACTTTCGATTTTATGACTCAATCCAAGCTTTTGGGGGGTTCTACCCCCCAAACCCCTAGGGTTGATTCATTTAAATTAAGTACAGCGGATTTTGAGTCAATAAATTTGACCGAAGATTCTCAAGTTTATCTTTCTCTAACCAAAAGAGTTAGTCACAATAACTAATCTTTAATCCTCTGCCAATATTTATT
>NZ_JADBRW010000224.1:0-25479 GCF_020247025.1 Microcystis sp. M109S1 | reverse complement strand
TCAACCTTATTTCCTAGAAAGTTTTACTCGTTCAAGGCCGAATTTGAAGTCTTTTCTGAACGAAACCCCCTACTATCTGTTGTCAAGGTTCAGTTTTTAGCTTGGTTATCGCTTTTTCCATTGTAGCTTAAAGCCGTCCTCAAAGGACGGGGTTTTAACCCAAATTTTCGATAACCTGAGTTTGCGATCAGCCCAAATCTTCATGCGATCGCCGTCAGCCCAGCCTATTTTTTTGGTGACTGGGAACTGACGCTAAAATAAGCTAAACGGCGCTTAACCTGCATGATCCAATAGCTATAACCCTTTTGGAGTCTATATCGGTGATCCGAAGTAAAAGCCGTTTAGCTTAATCCTACTCTAGCCATTTTCTCCCAACTATGATCGATCGCCCTATTCATGTAATTGGTGGAGGATTAGCGGGGACTGAGGCGGCGTGGCAGATAGCCCAAGCAGGTATTCCCGTGATCCTGTACGAAATGCGCCCAATTCGCTCTAGTCCCGCCCACCATAGCCAATTTTTAGCCGAATTAGTCTGTAGTAACTCCTTTGGTGCCATGGCGGTGGATCGCGCCACTGGGTTACTCCATGAAGAATTACGACGCTTAAATTCTCTAGTTATTGCCCAGGCCGATCAGCACAGTGTCCCCGCAGGAGGGGCTTTAGCGGTCGATCGAGGGGTCTTTAGTCGAAATTTGACGGAAATCTTGGCTAACCACCCTCTAATCACCTTAAAACGTCAGGAGATCACTGAAATTCCCCGGGATGGTATCGTCGTTTTAACCACTGGACCGTTAACCAGTGCTGCTTTAGCCGCAGATCTGCAAAATTTCACGGGTCTGGACTATCTGAGCTTTTTTGATGCCGCTAGTCCGATTATTCTAGGGGAATCGATCGATCGATCGATCGCTTTTCTGGCCTCCCGTTACGATAAAGGTGAGGCCGCCTATCTCAATTGTCCCATGGATCGGGAACAATACCTGCATTTCTGGCAAGAACTAAAACAGGCAGAACAGGCAGAATTAAAGGATTTTGAGCGAGAAAATGCCAAATTTTTCGAGGCTTGCCTACCAATCGAAGAATTAGCCTGTCGGGGAGAAGATACCATGCGTTTTGGTCCCCTGAAACCGGTGGGATTAGCGGATCCCAGATATCCGGATCAACGTCCCTATGCAGTTATACAGTTGCGAATGGAAGATAAAGCGGGGCAATTATGGAATATGGTGGGATTTCAAACTAATTTAAAATGGGGTGAACAAACACGAGTTTTCCGTCTGATTCCGGGGTTAGAAAAGGCCGAATTTGTCCGCATGGGGGTGATGCACAAAAACACCTTTATCAATTCTCCCCAGTTATTATCCTCCAGTCTCCAGTTTAAATCGCGACCGACGCTATTAGCGGCAGGACAGTTAATCGGGACGGAAGGCTATACGGCTGCGGCTGCTGGGGGATGGTTAGCGGGAACTAATGCCGCTCGTTTAGTTTTAGGATTAGAAACGGTGACATTGCCGACCACAACGATGATGGGGTCATTATTTGAGTTTATCAGCAGTGCCGAACCGAAACATTTTCAACCGATGCCGCCAAATTTTGGCATTTTGCCGAATTTTAGCCAAAAAATCCGCAATAAACGGGAACGTTACGGTCAATATGCCGATCGCTCTTTGCAGGATTTAGAAGCATGGTTAAATCAGCTAAAAACTCCCTGTCTCGTCTAACTGTCAATCGCTAAATCGATCGCCCATAATAGAGAAGGAACCTATTTCTTTCTCTATCGCTATGCCAAACCCCGATTTTTTCCCTCCCCAATCCTACAGTCAAGAGGATGTGCAGGAAATTCTCTATTTGGCTATCTCCCGTCAAGGGGATAAGGGAGAAATTACCCGTCAACAGTTGTTAGAAATTGCCGACGATTTAGCTATTGAAGTTAAAGACTTAGAAGCAGCGGAAAAGGACTGGCAAGAGTCAAAAATGCTCAGTTATAAGCGGCAGGAATTCGATCGCTTTCGTCGCGAGGAGCTAAAACATAAAACCGTTCGCTATCTGATTATTAATAGTTTTTTTCTTACCATTAATTTAATTAGTGCGGGAACAATTTCTTGGGCAATTTATATCTTTTTGCTGATGGGTTTACCTCTTTCTCTCTCGGCTTGGAAAACTTTTCAAAATCAAGGAATTGCCTATGAAGAAGCATTTAAACGCTGGAAAATTAAAGAGGAAATGAAAGAATCTTTTACCAATCTTTGGACTCAAATTAAAAAGTTTTTACAGTTTTAATATTGTTGAAAAAGGAAGATTTTTAAAGGGAAAACTATCTTCTAAAATCGGGCGTTACTTTCGATTTTTTCCCTCAATTCAAGCTTTTGGGGGGTAGAACCCCCGCGCATTAGTTTTTCGGTGAGATGCTTACACGCGGTTGTTCATATATTTGTCCCAGTTTAAGAGTCACTGATAATTGCTGATTGTCGGTGTTTCTGCAAATGTGAGATGCACCATTTTTCCTTTTCGTCAACCACACAGACACAAATCAGTAAAACCCTACACCCTACACCCCACACCCCACACCCTGTCCCTAGGAAAAACTTTTTGCCGCAAACCCTACTTACTGTCATCAAAAATATCTAACTGCTGGAGAGATGGGGAATTATCTGACTTAACCGGTTTAATTTTCTTAATTCCCTGACGCAAACCGATAGCAATTTTACTATGTTTTTCGATTTGACCCATCACCTGCATGGCACGATCGATCACAGAAGCTGGTAAACCGGCTAATCTCCCCGCTTCGATACCGTAGGATTTATCCGCGCCTCCCGGTCGTACTTGGTGCAAAAATACTATCTCATGGGGTAATTCCTTGACCGTTACCTGATAATTTGCCACATTCTCTAAGATTGAGGCTAATTCGTTCAGTTCGTGGTAGTGGGTGGCGAAAATCGTCCGCGATTGCAGTACCGTGGCTAAATACTCCGCTACAGACCAAGCTATGGATAAACCGTCAAAAGTGGCTGTCCCCCGGCCAATTTCGTCTAATAATACTAATGATCTCTCCGTGGCGTGATTGAGAATATTGGCAGTTTCGTTCATTTCCACCATAAAGGTGGATTGGCCGGTAGCGAGGTCATCTACAGCCCCCACCCGGGTGAAAATGCGATCGCAGATAGAGATTTTGGCCGACTTTGCCGGGACAAAACTACCGGTTTGGGCCAACAATTGAATTAATCCCACCTGTCGCAGATAACAACTTTTGCCACTAGCATTGGGACCGGTGAGAATAATCAAGTCGGGGTATTCTAAACCCTCCTGATTGCCCAAATTAATCGAATTCGGCACAAAAAAGCCGGCCCCAAGCGATTGTTCCACCACGGGATGACGACCATCCTTAATATCGATAAGACGACCATCCGCGATTTCCGGGCGACAATATCCCTGATAAACGGCGATTTCTGCCAATCCGGCCAACACATCCAAAGCGGCGACTTTTGTGGCTACTTCCCGGATTTCTGGGGAAAATTCGGCCACTTGACGGCGTAAATCGCTAAAAATCTCGTATTCTAACTTATTTAATTCATCTACTGCCGTCAGAATTATATTTTCTTTCTCCTTTAACTCGGTGGTGATATAACGTTCCTCATTGACTAAAGTTTGCTTACGCACATAATCTTTTGGGGCGAAATCGGCTTTACTGCGGGGTAAACTGATATAATAACCGAAAGTTTTGTTATAATTAACCTTAAGATTACTAATACCCGTTCTTTCTTTTTCTGTCGTCTCTAGATTCTTAAACCAATCGATTACTTCCTGATAGTCGCGCCGCAGGGCATCCAATTGGGCATCAATTCCCTCGCGAATCACCCCCCCTTCCTTCAGATGCAGCGGAGGAGATTCCACCAGATGCGCGATTACCTGCTGGCCTAATTTTTCTAAATCGGCGGGAATTTGCTGTAAAGCTTTCAAATAAGGCGAATTTCCTAAGGCGACCAAAGCCGCTAAATCGGCTAATTTGACTAAAGATGCCGCTAGGGAAAGTAAATCGCGGGCATTAGCTGTTCCTGCGCCAACACGACCGCTTAAACGTTCTATATCGTAGATTTCCCTTAATTTTTGCCGAATATCTTGGCGCAAGGAGGGATTATCCTTTAACTCTTGGATAGTATCTTGACGGGCGCGAATACCACGAGAATCTAAGAGAGGTTGCAGTAACCAACGACGTAAAGCGCGACTACCCATGGCCGTACAAGTGCGATCAATCGCCCATAATAGAGAACCATAGAAGCTACCATCGCGCACCGTTTGGGTAATTTCAAGGTTGCGACGGGTTTGGCCATCTAAAATCAAAAATTCCGAGATAGAGTAGGTTTTTAAAGGTTGTAGGGGGACTTGATTGGCTTTTTGGGTATCTTCAATGTATTCTAATAGGCCTCCGGCAGCGCGAATAGCGAGGGGTAAATGTTCGCAGCCCATCCCCTCTAGGGAACGCATTTTATAGGTGATTAGGAGACGATTTTTCGCTTCTGTGAGAGTAAAGATAGTTTGGGGACGGAGAGAATAACAAAAACTATCGGGTAAACAGGGGGGGAGATGGTCGGATTTTTCTCCGGGGCGCAAAATACGGTTTAAATCGGGGGCATTGATGGGAAAAAGGATTTCCGAGGGCTGTAAACGGCTTAATTCTAGGCTTAAAGCCGTTAAATCGCTGGCTTGGGTGGTGTAGAATTCTCCGGTGGAGATATCTGCATAGGCTAATCCCCAATTTTCTCCGGTAATCACCACTGCGGCCAGAAAATTATTCTTTTTTGCGTTTAACATTCCCTCATCGGTGAGGGTTCCGGGGGTGAGCAGTTTGGTGATAGCGCGTTCTACTAGCCGTTTTTCGGCGGCTGCTTCCGTCGAATCCTCTACTTGGTCACAAATCGCCACCGCATAGCCTTTTTCCACCAATAAACGACTATAGCGCTCTAGGGCGTGGTGGGGAACCCCGGTCATGGCGACTCTCCCAATACCTTTACCCCCTTCCTTGCTGGTGAGAACTAATTCTAATTCTCTGGAGATAATCACCGCATCCTGAAAGAAACACTCGAAAAAATCGCCCACACGATAGAGTAAAAGGGCATTGGGATAGGTTTCTTTTACCTCCACATAATGCTGATACATGGGGGTGAGTTTACTGCGATCGAGTCCGCGATAATCACGATGGGGATCTTTATTGGTAGCCGGTGGTTCTAGGGGAAAATCCGAGGGGAGAGTCATGGGTCAAAGAAAGCTGGACAATGTTTTAATCAACTGTTCCCCACCGCTTGGCTGAGTGGGAAGTTTCTGACGCTTCTTCGTCGATGGCGGTTGCCTCATACTTCCGCACGAGGAGAACCACTTAATGGTTCCCCTTCCTGTACCTTCCCCACTCCCCTAGGCTGAGAGTGGGGACTGACGCAGGTTCGTTCAATCAAAAATTGAACGGACAAAACTGATAAGCGATAACTGACAACTGAATTAGATAGACACTTCGCTTAATTCGCGGGTGAGATGATCAAAGGGTTCAGCGATCAAAGAGGTGTCGGCAATACCCGCATCAAGAGCCATGGTTTGAATCATTTCGCTCATGATTTGGATACCGCGCACCGTCGGACCGATGGGAACACCGAGGGAATTATAGGTTTCCCGCAGTCCTTGCAGTACCCGCTCATCTAGAACATTAGTATCAGCAGCTACTAGGGCATAACTGGCATAGCGGAGATAGTAATCCATATCCCGCAGACAGGCAGAATAACGACGGGTGGTGTAGGCATTACCCCCAGCGCGGATCAATTCGGGAACTTCTTCAAATAGACGAATCGCCGCCCCACGCACGAGCGCCGCCGAATTAGCGTTAATTAGGGCGGCGGCAGCTAGACGGGCAGTTCCCGAGGTGAAATATTGTTTAAGATTATCGATCGCATCTCGATCGAGATAACGTCCGGTGACATCGTATTTTCTAATCAGGCTAGTTACCGCGTCTCGCATTATTAAGTTTCTCCCAACAGCAATAAAGACATTTTTGAGTTTCGCTTTATTTATAATCTCACAGGGTTGAACTTCGGGGGACATCCCTAGTCTAACTCTCTTGCTTGTCTAACAATTTGTTGTTTTTTTGAGACATTTCTTTACATTTAAGGCATTGGGTGGACTTGCTCTGAGTGGCGGAATTATCCCTTATTTGACGAGGCACTCAAAACGACGAGATTATCCCGATGAATAATGGTTTCTGCGGCCATATAACCTAATAAACTGGCAATACGCTCGGAATGTTGACCTTTAACTCGATCGATCTCCTCACTACTATAATTAACAATTCCCCTAGCCAATTCCCGGCCTTCTTGATCGCACAATTGCACCGATTCGGAGGCGCTAAATTCCCCTGCCACTTTGGTAATCCCGGCCGCTAGGAGAGATTTTCCCCCCTGACAAATGGCTTGAATTGCCCCAGCATCGAGATAGATTTTACCCATGGGCATTAGTCCGTAGGCGATCCAGCGTTTGCGGGCGTTATCACTGCGTTTTTGGGCTTCAAAACGGGTTCCAATCGCCTCTCCTGCCATAATTTTTAAGATATTGCTGGGCTGCCGTCCCCTAGTAATCGCCATTTCTACCCCGGCGCTGGTGGCAATCCGGGCCGCTGCCAATTTAGTCGCCATACCCCCGGTCCCCCACTGACTGCCACTACTACCGGCATCGATCGATAGTTGCGCTAATTCCGCGGGACTAACTCGGGCAATGGCCGCCGCTTCGGGAAATAGCCGCGGATCGGCACTGTAGAGGCGATCCACATCGGTGAGGATAAATAACCAGTCAGCCTCGATTAAACTGGCGACAAGGGCTGATAAAGTGTCATTATCGCCGAATTTTAACTCATCGATCGCCACGGTGTCATTTTCGTTGACAATGGCAATCACCCCTAATTCAAACAAAGCCTGAAAAGTATTATAGGCGTTGACATAACAGGTGCGTTCCATTAATTCGGGACGAGTTAGGAGAATTTGGGCGATCGGTTGACCAAGACTGGTAAAGAGGTCATCATAGATCCGCATCAGACGACCTTGACCGACGGCGGCGATCGCTTGTTTAAGGGCGATTTTTTTCGGTCTTTCCTGTATTCCCAGACGACGGCAGCCCACTCCCACAGCACCGGAAGATACTAAGACCACCCGATGACCGGCAGCGCGCAACCGGGTGAGGACTTCCACTAAAGCGGCGATCGTGGAGAGGGATAATTGGCCGGTTTCATTATCGGTCAAACTGGAAGTACCGATTTTGATCACTATGGTTTGGTGCATCGTCAAAGGGTGTGGGGTGTGGGGTGTGGGGGGGAGCATCTCATTTATGCAAGTGAGTAATTATGCTTGTCGCTAAAACTGACTTTTGGCAAGGCTTTCAAAATAGCTTGACATAAAACTTAATTTAGGAGTTACAAAGGTGAGATGCTCCCGTGTGGGGAGCAGGGAGAAACAATTTATAACTTGAGAGTTAATCACACTATTAAAAACGGATTTGGTATTAGGTTTATTCAGCCAGACCTAGATAGCCAAAGCTTTGATGGCAACTTTAATTAAAGTATAAAAACGGGGTTCAGTCACGTTGACTTCTCTAGCTTGTTGCCGATTTTTGCCTAATAAACCAATTCGCTGCCCTTTCTGCACGACTAAAATATCGCCCTGTTCATTTTTGATGCGAATCTCGTTTAAATCACCCCAAAAACTACATTGATACATTTTTTCGGCGTGCATAAAAATTGCTTTTTTAATATTATTATTTTCTTGGGGTAATCGCACTCCCACTAATTCAATTTCTATAGTTGTATTGCCGTTCCAAGTATTTTCTTTTAGTTTATAGGCAACATCTAAACGATTTGGCAAAGGACAATATTCGCCCCAACGCCAAGCTAATGCCTTAATTCTGGTATCATCGGTTTGAGCTAGTAATAATTTTAAATGATTTTTTCCGATAGTTTTCTGTTCTACTACTCGCACGTTAGGAGTCCAAAAAACGGGTAATTCATTGCCAATTCCCCAGGGTTGCAAACTATCAATTTGTTGAAAAAGTTCGAGAGTAATTTGTTTAAAGTCAATGATAGTATCAATTTTAATTAAAGGTTTTAATTGTTCTATTTGTAAAATTTTGTGAGAAAATTGACTTAATCTTTGTTTAAATGCTAGTAAATTAGCTGTGGGTAAACTAAAACCCCCCGCCATTTTATGACCGCCAAATTTTCCTAGTAAATCTTGGCAAAATTGCAGGGCTTCAAAAACGTGAAATTCTTCAATTCCTCTGGCAGAACCGCGAATTTTACCCGTATCTTCTTCCTCGTAAGTACCGATAAAAACTGGCACTCCGTAGCGTTCCACTAGACGGGAGGCCACAATACCAATCACCCCATGATGCCAATCTTTTTCGACTAACACTAAAACTCGATCTTGTTGCCAAAGAATCGGCGTTTTTTCGACTAATTTAATCGCTTCTTCTTCAATTTTTTCGCACAATTCTTGACGGGTACGATTAATTTGTTCGCACTGCATCGCTCTTTCTAAGGCAATTCCCGCATCATCGGTGGTTAATAATTCAATAACTATCTGGGGATCGCCAATTCTGCCAATTGCATTAATTCTCGGTCCCAATTTAAAGCCAATATCATCCGGTTGTAATTGCTTTTGTTCCTCGCTAATTCCCGCTATTTGCATGAGGGATTGAATCCCGACTAATTGCGATTTGGGTAATTTTCTTAAACCCCGTTTTAACCAGCGACGATTTACCCCGATTAATGGGGCTAAATCTGCTATAGTGCCTAGGGTAAATAATGCTAATAATGACTCGGTTAATCCCTGTAATTTACCCATTTTTTGGGCAGTTGTCACCGCTAAAATATAGGCGACTCCCACCCCCGCTAATCCCTGATAGGGAGAGTTCGGAGTTAATAATTTTGGGTTGAGAATAGCGGAGGCATTTGGTAAAATTGGCGGCAGATCGTGATGATCGGTGATAATAACTTTTAATCCTAATTCTATCGCTAGGGCGATCGGTTCGTGAGCGGAAATACCATTATCAACGGTGAGAATCAATCCGACTCCCGATTCGGCAAATTCTTCGACAATGCGCTGATTAATTCCGTATCCCTCTTTCATGCGACTGGGAATTGCATGATTCACGTCCGCACCGAGATGTCTCAAGGCTCTCAATAGTAAAGATGTACTGGTCATGCCATCGGCATCGTAGTCCCCACAGATAGCGATTTTATCGCCTCTAGCGATCGCTTTTACTAATAAATTGACACTTTTTTCTAAATCGGGAAATTCTCCCAGGGGAGAGGGTAAGCTATCCACTTCAGGATCTATATAAGTTTTAGCTATTTCTGGGGTATCAATACCGCGATTAATTAAGATAGTTGCTAATAACGATGATAGTCCCATTTCTCGCGCTAACCCCTCGATTTTTTCGGGATTAGCTGCGGCAATATACCAGCGTTGGATGGGATATTTGTAGGCCATTTTTTGTTAAGTAAAAAGGTAGGGTGCGTTAGGGCAGCGTAACGCACCAAAAACAAGGTTAAAAGCGGATTTGGATGGCCCCAGCAGGAGGTTGAAAGGGGAGATTATTATTATTAATTCTCAGGGGAGAAGCGGGTACTACCTGCACATTTGGGGTGGTGGGTTGACTTTCGTTGGTACTCAGTAAAGTCAATTGATTAATACTAGGATTAATCGCAAATTGTTGGGTGATAACTCCCGACGGACAACAGGAAGGATCCCGGGGGAGAAATCTTCTCATGTTGACGGTGATCATACCATCTTTGGCACTCAGATTATCGACAATTACTCGATCTGCTAACAGGACAGTATCGGTGTTAGTGGCAGTACCGTTATTATCAATCACTAGGGCTAAATAATGTAATTGCTGTTGATCTCTGGTAATCACTCTTAACACGGCAATCCCATCAGTCCTTTGATCATTATTATAGTCCCCCATCAAAGCTTCTCGACTGACTTGCACTCCTAAAATCTGTCCCTCATTGGATTGAAAAATACCATCGCTGACAATTACGGAACCCCGATTGGGAATATTATAGACGGTGTTTCTTAAATTATCCACGCTCAGGGGTGTAGATTGGGCAAGTAAGGGCAGAGAATTATTGAATAGTAAACTGATACCTAGGAGGATAGATTGAGGTAAAACTGCTAATTTAATCATGGTTGTAATGGATTGGGTATATTTTCTTGGGTATCGAATAACCGCACGTTATTGATGGTACAAACCATCCCCTGTTGTGCTGCTAATTTATCTCGCCATTGGCTTAATTGTTGTTGACCATTACTACCATTTAACCAGTAAACTGTCAAGAGGCCGAGGGTTTGTTCTGGTTCACAGGAAAAGCCGAGAGTTTGATCGGGTATATCGGTATTTCCTTCACCACATTGCCAACCTTGTTTTTCAATTAATTCTTTCCAACCTTTCTCTTCTTTGGCAGCCACAGCAATGCGTTGATCTCCTCGGTTACAAAGCCAATTTTTCTGTTGGGTGGGATCATTGGGTAGATCACCAAGATTGGGGGAATTTTGCTTAATTGGGGGAAGCGAGGGGACTTGAGCTTGAACAGAAAAAATCGGCAGTATTAACCAAGTGCCGATGAGCATTTTTAACAGTTTCATCTTTTAAAATTGCCATATTTAGGGATTTATGCCTTTAGAATATCACGTTTTTGAGATATAGATAAAATACTCTCTTAAGATATGTTTAAATCTCTAATTATGGTTTCGATCGCATCAAAGGAAAATTCTCCGGCTAACTGTTGTAAACCTTGGGCAAGGATAGCATAATCGGCGGGAATTTCTGCGGTTAGGGCGATAATTTTTTCATCATCACATTCTCGCGCTGCTTGTTGCAATTGTCTAATCCAGACGGGACTGATTAATTTTAATAGCGATTGCAGGGAATCGAGGAAAACTGGCGAATAATTGGGTTGATTTGGCTCATTATCGGCATAAATATATTTTAATCCTAGATATTCGCTCATTTTTTGCCAGATAACTTCCTCTCGGAAAGGTTTACGCACGAAATCATCACAACCGGCGGCAATAACCAAGGCGCGATCCTCTTCAAAAGCGCTGGCAGTTAGGGCAATTATCACCGTTTTTCCGCGATTATCAGCCTCTAACTGCCGAATTTCCCTAGTTGCTTCGTAACCGTCTTTCACTGGCATTCTCATATCCATCCAGATAAGATGAGGTTGCCATGCTTGCCAAATTGCGATCGCTTCTTGACCATTAGCGGCCTCTTGCACGGATAATCCTAGGGTAGCCAGGAGTTTCAGCAACAGCAAACGGCTTTCTGGTCGATCATCGACGACTAATATGCGATATTTAGGCTGATTTTCGGCTAAAGCGATAACTTTTGCCCTATTGGTTTCGGTTTTAATCTCATTTTCTCCCACCAAACCCACCTGAATATCAAAACTAAAAATACTTCCTTGACCCAGAATACTACTAACTCCGATCGCACCTCCCATCAACTCAACAAATTTTTTACTGATAGGTAAACCCAATCCTGTCCCCTGTTGGGATTTTCGTCCCGTTTCCGTTTGGTTAAAGGGTTGAAATAGCTTATAAATCTCCTCTGGAGCGATTCCTGCGCCTGTATCTTCAATTTCCCAGACCAATCGCTGATAATCTTCTCTTTTCTCCCCTAATTTTACCCGGAGAGTTACCCCTCCCGACTCAGTAAACTTCAATCCGTTACCCAAGAGATTGATTAACACCTGTCGCAATTTACTTTCATCAGTACATATATATTGAGGCAGATCGGAGCTGCGATCAAAAATTAAGCTTAAAGCTTTTGCCTGCGCTTGTGAGCGTAGCATTTCGGCAATATTATCTAAAAGAGCGTATAAATCAAAATTACTAGGATTAAAAACCGTTCTTCCCGCTTCTATCTTCGACATTTCTAGAATATCGTTGATTAACTCTAATAAATGTTCTCCGCTACGATTGACAATTTCCAAATATTGCCGATATTCACTGCTGACGCTGCTATCCCGGGATATTAAGCGAGTAAAACCCAAGATAGCATTAAGAGGAGTGCGTAATTCGTGGCTCATGTTAGCTAGAAACTCACTTTTAGCTTTATTTGCCTTAACTGCCGCTTCTTTAGCCTCTTTTAATCCTTTTTCCGCTTCATATCTACTTTGTGCGATCGCAATTAATTCTCCCACCAACCGGACAAAGGTGACATCTTCCTTCGTCCATTGCTTTTCTGCACTTGCATCCAATCCCAGATAACCCACCGTTACCCCACAACTATCCCACATGGGAACGATTAAGAGACAGGGAGTAGAACTATGAGCGAGAATAGTTCTTTCAGGGATAGCAGTAGCGGGTAAATCGTCTAAAGAGTTCAGTTTAACTGGAATACCGTTTAATAATTGTTCAGAAAACCAGGGAAAGGTTTCCGTCGAGAGATTTTGTGATTCTTCCCGAATCGGGATAACTTGCGGATAGTTGGGGTGACAGCATTCATAAACCATACTCCACTGCTGACGACAGGTGGAATATTGAATAATGTAACAGCGCGCACTCTGGGTAAATTGGCAGAGCAGTTCTAGGGTATGATCGATCGCCAAGTGGATATCTTGAGAAATTAGTAATCTTGTCACCCGCGAGAGCAAATTATCGCGATGTGCCTGCATTTCTAGGGCTTTTTCCCGTTTTTTAGACTCTAGTTCCTCAAAATCACTCATAATCAGTTATCAGTTATCAGTTATCAGTTATCAGATGTGAGTTATCAGTTATCAGATGTGGGTTTTCAGTTCACTGATTACTGTTCACTGTTCACTGAAAATACTCCCCATCACCCCGTCTCCCGTTTCCCGACTCAAAAAACAGGAAACTTTTCCCCTATTATGTTCTATAGGAATTTTACCGAATCAATATGCTCAAATTATTAGCTTCTCTCCTTCTCTCCTGCTGTGTAGCCTTGGGTGTTTCCCTATCACCGGCTGCTGCCATGGGAGTCTATGACCTCCCTATTTTAAGCTCCGGAGCGCCCACTTATGTGGTCGATCCCGTTTCGGCCATTAGTGCCGCTAACGAAGGAAAATTAAATAAAGATCTGAAAAACCTCGCCGAAAAAACCGGCCAGGAAGTGAGAATGGTGGTAGTCCGGCGCTTGGATTACGGTCAAAAAATTGACAATTTAGCCGATGATATCCTGAGAGAATGGTATCCTAACCCCGAAGATCGTGCCAATCAAACTATCATCGTTCTTGATACTTTAACCAATAAAACTGCTATGCGGGTTGGGGAGGAAGCAAAACCCCTATTAACCGATGCTATTGCTGATAGTATCCTCTCGGAAACTATGGCAGTTCCCCTCAAAGATGGGGGAAAATATAATCAAGCTTTACTCGATGCTAGTCGTCGTCTAACGGCGGTACTTTCTGGAGAAGCAGATCCCGGACCGCCGGAAGTAGCGACAATTAATATCGAAAGTACCTTTACTACCGCAGAAGAAACTGACGATAAAAGCGCCACAATTTGGGTGATAGTTTTACTGGTTTTAGCCACAGTAATCCCGATGGCCACCTATTTTTGGTACGCTGGTTTTGGTCGATAAATTAAATTAATGATCTGGGACTGATACAGCTAAAATGTTCTCACAGATAGCTCAATTCTCAGCCTGTATGAGCAAGATGAAGTAACTTCTAGTAGTAGATTTTAGTTGTGTCAGTTCACCCCATTTGCTTAACATTAATAACTAATGTCTAAACTGGTAAATAAATTACAATCCTATTATCGAGAGGAGGAAGGAACTTACTTAATTGAAATTAAACTTAATCAGTTACAGCAAGTCTTTAATTCTCTCGATCCTTCGCCATTCTTAGATAGAGATTTAGACGATAACGCCGAAAACTATATTATTAACTCTGTGGATGAATTCCACCTAAATACCCCCCTTAAATTAGTCTTTTATCTTCCCAGTAACGAACAGAATACCGCCCGACATCTGTTACCCTCAGCTTTACATAATTATTTTGACTATCGCCAACAGGGAGAACAAAGAAAATTACGCACAATTTGGCGACAGGGACGCATATCTTTGCTAATTGGTCTCTCCTTTCTTTTTGTTTGTTTGAGTCTCAGCGAATTAATTAGTCGTTTCGGCACCGATACATTTATTCACTTCTTAGAAGAAGGATTATTAATTAGTGGTTGGGTGGCCCTCTGGCGACCTTTAGAAATTTTTCTTTACGAATGGTGGCCCGTCAGTTATCAACAAAAGATTTTTGCTAAACTGGCCTACATCCCCATTGAAATCCGTCTCTTAGAGGAACCATCCACCCCCGACTCTTTTCGATAGAGCGAATCCTCCCGATGGCTTGTCTTCAAAGTTACAAAGCTTTTAGTTGAGGCGGTTTATAATAAAAGTAACTCTGTACAAAGCTTATCGGGTTTCAGCTTGGCTATTACTTTCTCCTCAAACTTTTAACCAAGTAGTCGGGCATAACTTTTTTCAGTCTGGCGATTATTTGCGTTTCATCCCGACAAATCCCGACAAAATTACTATCTAGATAGGAGTCCTAATGTTAATCCGTGTTGGTTATGAATTTGGCTTTGATGCCCCCTTACCCGTGGTCATGTTGTTAAAACTTTATCTACACCCCTCAATTTTAGATCAAGTTAGACAATCGGAAAATTTGCAGGTGGAACCGGCAACAAAAATAGAAGAATTTTTAGATAGCTTCGGTAATCGAACCAGTCGTCTAATTTTACCCGACGGACAGATACGCATTCACAATGAAGCAGTTATCGAGAATGAATGGGAACCCGATATCGTTAATTGGAATGCCCAAGAAATTCCTTTAGCAGAGTTACCAACCCAAGTTTTTCCCTACCTAATGAGTAGCCGTTATTGTGAAGTAGATTTGCTTTCGGAAATTGCCTGGGAACTTTTCGGACAAACTCCCCCCGGTTGGGCAAGGGTACAAGCGGTTTGTGATTGGGTTCATAGTCACATTCGTTTTGGTTACGAATACGCGCGGGTGACGAAAACCGCCTATGATGTCTATCGGGAAAGAACGGGGGTTTGTCGCGATTTTAACCATCTAGCTTTGACTTTTTGCCGTTGCTTAAATATTCCCGCCCGTTATGCCTCTGGATATCTCGGAGATATCGGTATTTCTCCCCAACCTCTACCGATGGATTTTAGTGCTTGGTTTGAAGTTTATTTAGACCATCAATGGTACACCTTTGATGCTCGTCATAA
The DNA here is from genome assembly GCF_020247025.1 of Microcystis sp. M109S1. Taxonomy (NCBI): domain Bacteria; kingdom Bacillati; phylum Cyanobacteriota; class Cyanophyceae; order Chroococcales; family Microcystaceae; genus Microcystis; species Microcystis sp. M109S1. The sequence goes on along the minus strand of NZ_JADBRW010000224.1, from coordinate 10,203 downwards.
CACCCCCAGAATCGGGCGGATTTTAATGGCTCGCGGCTTAGATGCCGTCGATGCTTCCCTAACAACGTCTTTTGGTCAAGTAAATTTAACAAAATTTAAAGTATGGACGAGCGATGTTTCCCACCTCTATGGTTAATCAGAGTATTTATAGCGGTTCTCGCATCTGTGAGTTACACTTGAACCTTTGCTGATTAAGCTTTTTAGGATCGATAATGTATCTCTTGTGAACAGGAAACGCTATATTAAACCTCTTGCATAATTAATTTTTGAGGGTTCAAAAACGGCAAAAATAAGGATTAAATTGCCTGAAAGTGCCAGTCATTGGAGTGAACGGGGGGAATAAAACCCTACACCCCACCAACAAGCTTTTTCAGCAAACCCTACTTAGATAAAATTTATTTTTCTACCTTAACCCGTTGAGTAACGACAACAATCCCATCTCCTTGAATTAAAATCGCCGATAACCAACGATTTTCCGGTGTTGCCGGGGCTTTTACCCGCTTAAATAAACCGCCGGACTGTAATAATTCCAATTCTAGAGGCTTTGTATTAATATAACGCTCAATATCTACTTTCTCATCGATCGCCGTTCCGGCCAATAAATCATCCCCTAAAGGTTCGCGGATAATCACATCAAAATCAAATTCTTGACCCACTTTCACCCTTTCGGGAATTCTCACTTGAACACTGGGGGGATTTTTGCCGGTGCTTAACTCGACTCTCTCGCTTAAAATCTCCTGATAAACAAGTTTATTGCCTTGAAATTGTTGACGAGAACGAATCGTAGCATTCATTCCCACCACTCGTCCCTGCACCTTTCCCGTCCCAGTAATTTTAGTAATTGTATTGGCCGTTAACTTATCACCGGAACGACTCCAAGATTCGAGAGTCGTGGTGTATTTTAGATTGTTATAACGTTCCCAAAAATGAGTTAAAACCTTTTTAGTTTTTTCGTAGGTCAAGCCATCGGAATTAGTAAATTTCGGACTATAAAACTCCATTAATTGCTTGATATCTCGCTCGTTAGCCGCCGTTTCGATTTTGGAGATAAGCGTTTTTAAATTAGCCGGAGCAGTTTCTGGCTTTTCGGCTCGCAGGCCGGTAGCGAGGGTGAAAGTTAACCCCAAACCTAACAGCAACGATAGGGAAAAATTGAGGGATTGACGAAAAAATTTATCGGGGATTGTGTTCAAGTTACGCATTAGTGATAGTTTGTGTAAGGATCGATCAATAACTATGGTAGATTATTTCATTCTAGGGCTGAATTTCCCCTCTCTCGAATTATGGCACGCACTCCAACCCGTCTATTGATTGCCGCTAGTGGTACTGGTGGTCATTTATTTCCCGCTTTGGCCCTGGCCGAGCGCTTGCCGGATTACGAGATTGAATGGTTAGGAGTTCCAGACCGTCTCGAACAGTCCTTAGTTCCAAAAACCTATCCCCTGCACACCATTCCCATTGAGGGATTTCAAACCCGTTTGGGGTTAAAAACTCTCAAGATTCTGTTCAGTCAACTGCGGGCCATTTGGCAAGTGCGTAGTTTAATCAAAAAACGTCAGATAGCGGCAGTTTTTACCACCGGGGGTTATATCGCAGGCCCGACCATTTTAGCGGCTCGTTTAGCCAATATTCCCGTCATCCTACACGAATCTAACTACATACCGGGCAAAGTCACGAAAGTTCTCGGTCGCTGGTGCGATACGGTCGCCCTCGGTTTTCAGGGAACCGCCAGCTATTTACCCGGCACTCGCACCACTTGGGTTAGTACACCAGTACGAGAGCAGTTTCTCATTCCCCAGTCCCTAGATTTACCGATTCCAGAGACTGCTTTTTTGATTGTCGTTGCCGGTGGTTCTCAAGGGGCCGTGGCTCTTAATCAAATTGTCCGGCAAAGCGCTCCCCAATGGTTAGAAAAAGGAATTTATATCGTGCATCTCACGGGAGAAAACGACCCCGAAGCGGATAGTTTGCGCCATTCTAACTATTTTTCCCGGCCTTTTTACGACAATATGGCGGGATTATGGCAAAGAGCTAATCTGGCTATCAGTCGCTCTGGAGCCGGCACTTTAACAGAATTAGCGATCACTTGTACGCCTTCGATTTTAATTCCCTATCCTTTTGCTGCCGAAGACCATCAGTTCTACAATGCCAAAGTTTTCGCTGAAGCTCAAGCCGCTTATCTTTATCGTCAAAATGAGTTAACTGCTCAGTTTTTAAGCGAATTAGTCCTCGATTTATGGTCTAATCCCGAAAAATTGGCCGCCATGGCTCAACAAGCTTCCCATCTAGCCATTAGTGATAGCGCCGATTTATTAGCCGATTTGTTGAGAAGAAAGAGTCAAAAAGATAGTTTGTGAAACAAGTCGGCCACCGGAAAAGTGAACCCCGGAACCACCTCTTCCCCCTCCAGAAAATCTCCTGATGTTAATAATCGCTGCGGTTCGTACCCAGAACGATAAACTAAGACATAGTGTTGACCCGGACTGATAACCCAGAGCAAACGAGTACCATTGGCAAAATATTCGGCAATTTTGTCCTCGATTTCTGCGATTGTACTGCCCAAAGAGAGAATTTCTACCACTAAATCTGGCGCACCTTCTAGAAAACCCGTCGGCAATTCTTCCAATCCTTGCAGACGTTCCTTGGCAAAAAAAGCTATATCGGGAGAACGTTTATTGCCATTTTTCATAGTAAAAGCAGTGCTGGAGTCCAATAATACACCTAGTTTTCGAGATGTTACTAAACCGAATAAAGCAGCACTTAAAAGAATGGCAATATAACCGTGTAAAGCCCCAGAATTACCCATATTAGTTAACTCTCCCTTGACCAATTCGTAACGATTACCATCGTCGGGTAACGCCATAAACTCTGCATCGTTACATACTTTTGTCGCTGGAGTTTTCATCACAGTATTTTCTCGAATAGACATAATTTATCCTCAGCAAAGATTCACAAGTAAAACCCTTAAAGAATTTCCTGTAACATCCGATTGGCCTGGGAAGCGTAACCACCACCAAATAAATTAAAGTGATTGAGAATGTGGTAGAGATTGTAAAGAGTTTTGCGCTGTTGATAACCGCCATCGAGGGGGAAAACATCGTTATAACCCCGATAAAAAGCCGCGGGAAAACCGCCAAAAAGTTCCGTCATGGCTAAATCCACCTCCCGGTCTCCCCAATAGGTGGCAGGGTCTAAAATTACCGGTTCCCCATCGACGGTAATGGCCGCATTTCCCGACCACAAATCACCATGCACGAGGGAGGGATGGGGTTGATGCTGACTCAAAATCTCGCTAATAGCGGGAATAACTTGATCCTCGTCGGGAAAATTGCCGCCGCGCTCCTTCGCAAGTCTTAATTGATAGCCAATACGCTGATGAGCGAAAAAATCCGCCCAACTGTTACTAACGGTATTAATCTGGGGAGTAGAACCAATGGTATTATTACACTGCCAACCAAAGCGATCGGACAGGGAAACTTGATGTAAACGAGCTAAATTTCGCCCCATTTTTTCCCAGCTTTGACTATTGCCACCGCCGAATTCTAGCCACTCTAGCACTAAATAACTAGATTTCTCGGCAATTCCCCAACAAATTGGCTCCGGAACCCTGATAGTCTTGGTAGCGTGAATTTGCTTTAATCCTAAAGCTTCGGCAGCAAACATGGCCTCTTGGTTCGCTTGGTTAATCTTAACGAAATAAATTAAACCATTGCCAGTGACGGCATAACCCTGATTGATACAGCCACCACTAACGGGACGACTTTTCTCAATTTCAAAAGGTTTTTCCGTGGTTTGGGTAATATGTCGAGCAATTTGAGTCCACATAGGTTATCAGTTATCAGTTATCAGTTATCAGTTATCAGTTATCAGATGTAAGTTATCAGATGTAAGTTATCAGTTATCAGATGTAAGTTATCAGATGTAAGTTTTAAGTTAATTAGTTATTTAGTTAGTTATTTATTTATACCGTTTCTCGCATCTGTGAGGCACAGCTTAACCTTTGTTGATTAAGCTTTTCAGGATTGATAATGTACCTCTCGTGAATCAGAAATGCTATAAGTTATCAGTTATCAGATGTAAGTTTTAAGTTAATTAGGGTTTGCTGAATAAATCTAAAAACCTTATCCAACAAGGTTTTTAGACTTTTTTTCCCTCAAAAAGTGCCGACCCTTGGAGTGATTGGGGGGAAAATTCCGCGACTTTTTCCCTGAAAATTAGGTAATTGACCACCTGAAAATGGGTAAAACCCCACACCCCAACCCCCAACCCCCAACCCCCACCGAAAAACTTTTTCAGCAGACCCTAATTAGTTATTTATTTATCTTCATCTTTATCCCTGATTACTGATTACTGATTACTGATTACTGATTACTGATTACTGATTACTGATTACTGATTGGTCTCACCACAACCACACCGTAAGCTTTGGGATTTAAATACTCTTGAGAGGCATTTTGAATGTCCTCTAAAGTGAGAGCTTCAATGTGTTGGGGATAACAAAAAGCCGGTTGTAAATCACCGATCTGAGTATGATAATAACCGTAAAGGTTGGCTCGATCGCTCGGTCTTTCGTTGCTAAAAATAAACCGATTGGCCACTTGGGTTTTGACTCTTTCCAGTTCAGAAACTGTCACAGCTTCCTGTTGAATTTGTTCAATCTGTGCTAATATCTCTGTCTCCACTTGCTCGATATTTTCCGAGGCTAATTGGGCCGACACGGAAAACACCCCTTGCACTGCTTGGGACATATTACTGGCAGTTATTTGGGAAACTAAGCCCTTTTCTTGGCGCAGAGACTGAAATAATCGCGATACCTTGCCCTGACCGAGAATAGCCGCTAAAACATCGAGAGGATAGGTTTTTTCTAAGTCTCTCAACCCCGGCACTTTCCAAAATAGGATTAAGCGGGCCTGCTGCAAATTTTCATCCTCGTATTCTTGACGGATAATCTGGTTAAAAGGAGCTTCGGGCTGTAGATTAGCGATAGGATGGGAAATCAGCCCAGAATTGCCCTTAATGCCTAAAGCATCTAGAGAATCCCTCACAATAGCCATTAAATCATCTACAGGCAAATTACCCACCACCGCCACCGTCATCCATTCGGGACGATACCAAGTCCGATGAAAATCGCGCATTTGTTGAGGAGTAAGATTTTCAATCACTTCCGTCGGCCCCAACACCGGACGACGATAGGGTAAAACTTGAAAACAAGTCTCCATGGTGCGATAAAAAGTGCGACGACGGGGATTATCCTGAGAACGACGAATTTCTTCTAAAATAACCTGTCTTTCCCGCTCAAAAGCTTCATCGGGAATTAAAGCTTCTAAAACCACTTCTAGCTGGAGCGGGGCCAGATGGGCGAAGTCCTGCGGGGCAGTGGTAATGTAATAATGGGTGTATTCTTGGCTAGTAGCGGCATTAGTCACCGCTCCCCTCGATTCGATCGCCCGTTCAAATTCACCACTGTCTAAGTTACGGGTTCCCTTAAAAACCATGTGTTCGAGAAAATGAGCCATCCCATTGATCTGATCCGATTCTAAGGCCGAGCCGACCTGCAGCCAAACATTGAGATTAACCGCTTCTACCGGTTGACTTTCGGCAATAATCGTTAAACCATTGGCAAGACGGTGCAGAATCGGAGTGTTGAGCGTGGCAGGTTTCCCTAGGATAGCCGTCATTCTTTATTAGTCCTCGGTGATCACTCTGGCAAAAATTGTCACTTTTCTCTATTGTAGTCCCAGACTTTCACAGAGCCAACAAGATCAGGTGTTGGCCAGCAATTCCAAATTCAGAATGTAGCAAAATTGATCGAGGTAGGGTGTCGCTAGCGCCAGTGAACGCACCGTTAATGGAGGCTGCCGGGATATTCATTCCAAGAAATCGCTTTAGTCAATCAGGGGGTTGACCGTCAATTAAATTTCTAAAATATAAAGTTTTGTAACAACTTGAGACGTTCGCAGGAGTTTGAGGTGATTTCTTTTATGAAAGCAGTTGAGAACATCATCTATGCCGTTAACCCAACCCTGTTTCTCCTCTTCTGAAGTTCGTTTGAATTCCATGGCCTCCCATCGCCATCGGGGAACTTCCCTGAAGCAAACCGATGATGATGAGCTGCAATACCTCGCCATGCAAGCGCGTTCCTATTCTAGGACAGTGGGTTTGCAACAGCAAGCCGCGATCGCTCGGTTACTTGATGCTCTGCGATTATCGGGTCGGCTACGGGGTCGAGGTCATTATTCGGTAGAGGTCTATGAGGATGCGGTTAATCGAACGTTATGTTGGGTTGCTTTCCACCTCGACCAGTTCGATCCTGACCGGGGCAATTTTCTGGATTGGGTCAACTATCGCCTGGATATTCTGTTGCGGGAGGCATATACCGAAACCCTTGACCCGCTGGTCAGGGCGCAGAAGCAGCAACTGATTCGTCGCAAGTACCAACTGACGGCAATGAGTAGTCAAGTCGGTAAGGTTGGGCTGGGATTCTGGTTAACGTTGCAGGTTAAAGGGATCGCGATTAATGTGCAAAGCTTTGTCTGGTTGGCGGTTCTCTGTCGGTTATCTGGGCTAAGAAAGGCTAATCGGGTTTTGGGCGATCGCGTTTTTCTGGATCTGGCAAGGGCAACTTTATCGGTATCGCCTCTACAGCAGGTGAGCGGTGAGTCTGTTGTCTTTGAGAATTTGGCTCAGCCAGAGGAACAGCTTTGTTTGTCGGAGTTGATCGCTGAGTATATTGAGTCTGATCCGGAGTTGTTGTCTCGCCATCATGTCCATAATTGCCCGAAGGCGACTTTGAAGGCAATTTTGAGGGCACGATTGGAGGCGCGATCTTGGCAGGAGATTGCGGATTCTTTTAGTTTGACGGTGGCGGTGGTGAAGAATTTTTTCTCGCGCCAGATGAAGACGGTTGCGCCTTTAATCGGACAGGAAATTCTGTCTTATTTGTAATTTTTTAAGGAGGTGAATAGCTTTTGAAAAACTCACTGGCTGAGTTTGCAGGGATTCTTGTGGAAAATTTAAGCTTCCGATGGGGGGAAATCAAGATAATGCCTACAGGAATTAATCATAGTTCTGTATTTTTGATTGCTCTAGGAGGGGAAGCCCATGAAATCGCGGATTACTTTTGTCAACAACATTCTGATTTTGCTCTAGCAGAACAAGTGTATCTCAATACTTTGGCTGTGTATGCGGTCAACTGTTGCTTACGGTCTTTGGGTATTGCCACAGATTTGGAAGCGAGTGATAGTTGGAATCCCATCATGCGATCTCGTTTAGCTGTAGCGGATTTGGTGGTGAGGGATAAGGGAAAAGTTGAATGTTGTCCTGTGATGCCGGGTGAGGATTTTATCGAGATTTCTGAGGAGGTTTTATCGGACAGAATTGGTTATGTTTTTGTGGAGATTGATGCTGAGATGTCTGAGGGAAAGGTGTTGGGTTTTTTGGAGAAAGTCAATGAAACTAAGTTAAGTCTTTTGACATTGCTTTCTCTGGATGATTTGCCAGCATATCTGGAGAAAATCAGTCCTCCACAATTAAAATCTCAAATTTAATTTGGGCTGAGTTTTTTGAAGAGTAATCTATTACAGCTTGATTGTCAAAGTTTTGAAGTAATCAAATTAAGGAGAAAATTCATCATGAATCATCTAATTTTTCACGCATCAGTTACAACGGTTACTGGTGCTGCGCTATTATCCTTCATCGGAATAAATTCTGCTCAAGCAGTAAGCATTACATTTTTTCCACCTACTGCATTCTCATCTAACCCGACAATCCTCAATCAAAATGTAGGCATAACAGGATATACAATTGAAGATTTTGAGGATACCACTCTAATTCCTGGTTTAAGTATCAATTTATCTGGCGATATTCCGAATACCACTTTTACGACTTTGCCTAATCTTAGCGTTCCCTTAGCCGCTACTTGGGATGGTAATCATACCTTGACTAATATTCCTGATAACATCAATAAAAGCCTAGCGGTTTGTCTAGCCTGTGCCAAACTCACAACTTTCAATTTTAGCACTGGTGTTACATCTGTAGGAATTGGACTTTCAGGTTTTCAGTCCTTAAATCCTCCGCCACTTATACCTGGCGATGTTGCCAGAACAAATCATCGATTGTTTGTCAATGGTACGGCAATAACAAGCACAATTGAAAGCTTAGGTGGAGTCAACTGGATTCCCAGCAGTTTTGGTCGCAATGCTTACTTGCGTATTGATGCAGAACCTGGAGAATTAGTTACATCTATAGGATTTGAGAATATTACCAATAGTATCTCTAATAATGACGTACTTGAATTTGATCATCTTGCAATAGGCTCAGTCGCTCAGCCTCCCAAAAGCGTTCCAGAACCTTCTAATATCTTGGGTTTAGGTTTACTCGGACTAGGTTTAGCCGCAACAAAAGTAAAAGGTGTCCTATCAAAAAAAACAAAGTCACCAACAGATAACCCCCAAGAACCAGACAGCTAAATTAAACCAGATTAATTTGGTTTAGCTTTCTTAAAGAGCCGCTTGCTTTAGTTCGATTACCAAACAATAAATTCAAGGAGAAAATTCATCATGAATCATCAGTTTTTTTGCAAATTGGGCATGACTACTACGGCTGTCACTACACTGTTATCTCTCAGTAGCATAGCTACCTCTCAAGCCATCACAATTACAAGCATTGCAGGAGACAAAGATTGCTTTGGAACAGGCTCTAATACTTGCAATACTTTAGCTGTAGCTAATATTGTACATGAAGCAACCGATCAAGATTTTGACCTTTTCACATCTAAAACATTTCAATGGTTGCATACTTATTCATTTCCAGCAAGTGCATCAATTACTTCTGCCATTTTAAAGATAGTTTCTTTAGATATAGAAGATAACGGTGCAGGAGATGGGCTTGGAGGACTTCCATATGACGATAGATTATTCATTGATGATGTTGAAGTATCAGGTGCTTTTGATAATGTTTTTACCCCAGATGGTAATGCTTTTACTCTAATTCCTGTTAACGTCACAGTTTTTAATCTCAATTCTACATTCTTTTCTCTTTTGGGAGATGGCAATGCCGCTATTCGATTGAATAGTTTTGGAGGTACGAGACCTGATGGTATTGCTATTGATTATGCTGAACTTGAAATCCAAACTGTGTCAGAACCGCAGCCTCCCAAAAGCATTCCTGAACCTTCTAACATCTTTGGTCTAGGATTATTCGGATTAGGTCTAGCCGCAACAAAGGTGAAAAGTGTCCTATCAAAAAAAACAAAGTCACCAACAGATAAGCTCCAAGAACCAGACAGCTAAATTAAACCAGATTAATTTGATTTAGCTTTCTTAAAGAGCCGCTTGCTTTAGTTCGATTACCAAACAATAAATTCAAGGAGAAAATTCATCATGAATCGTCAATTTTTTTGCAAATTAGGCATGACTACTACGGTTATCACTACACTATTAGTTTTCAGTGAGGCTTTGACTCCGAAATCTATTTTTGCTGCAACTTTTAACGATAAAAACGCATTTGATTTGGCTGCATCTGCTGTTGGTACTGTTGCGCTTGAAACCTTTGATAGTTTTACTGGTTCAGTATTTCAGCTTCCGTCTTTGGGCATTAAATTTGATCCTCTGAATAATGGTATTCAGCCCTATAGCCTTGCAAATACTTGTGGAGGAATCCTTGTAAGCCCTCCAAATTTTCTAATTAATAACGATGCTTGTGCTTTACCTGGAAAAGGAAATATAGTATTCCACCCAAATAATGCTTCTAATGATATTATCGGAGTTGGGTTGTTCAATAGTAGTAGTGATGATAGCTTACAGCTCTCTCTTTTTGACATTTCAAATAATCTAATTGAGCAAACTACAGTGTTAGGAGGGTCACCAAAATTTATTGGAATTATTACAAATAATCCCGCATCTCGTATTGAGATATCTTCCTTTGGTGGCAATGGACTTTTTGCGATTGATAATTTAAAAATTGTGACTAAAATTACTAAACCTATTTCTGTCCCTGAACCCTCTAATATCTTTGGTCTGGAATTATTCGGGTTAGTTTTAGCCGCAACAAAAATCAAAGGGATCCTATCAAAAAAAGCAAAGTCACCCACAGATAACTCTCAAACAACAGACAGCTAACCAAGATTAATTGCAGTAGGATAAACGAGTCTATCCTACTGCATAATCCGTCAATTGTCGAAGTACAGGAGGATGAAAGCCAATG
>NZ_JADBRW010000223.1:0-5540 GCF_020247025.1 Microcystis sp. M109S1 | reverse complement strand
TTTCGAGCAAAGGACAAAGAATGGGGTGGTCGAGGAAATCAACAATAAACTTAAACTAATAAAACGAAGAGGCTATGGCTTTAGAAACTTTCGGAATTTTTGGGGTAGAAGGATGTTATCTTGGCATCTTGTCTGTTGGTTTAGCATAAAGAGTAACGAAGAGCCTTGTTTTTGACCACGATGACCATTTTTATTGATGTGGTCACTTTTACATTCTGGACATTTCATCGTTTTTTTCCTTCATTAAGTTTCTATCTATTTTGCCTTCTCATCTCTTTATCTGACAACGCCAAAATTGTTGTTAGGGTTAGGAGCCGGTCGTCAGTAGTCAGGAGAATTAAGAATGAATAATAAGCAATTAAATGGTCTATTCACAGATTTTAGGACATTTAATCCTTATTTTTGCCGTTTTTGACTCCTCAAAAATTAATTATGCGAGAGGTCTAAAGCCAAAAAGTAGCAAGGGGTTTGGCTGTTGCGGGTTGGGGAGAAGGGAGCGGGGGGGATAAATAGGGTTTGGGGCAAAAAGTTTTTCGTGGGGGTAGGGTGTGGGGTGTGGGGTGTAGGGTGTAGGGTTTTACCCATTTTCAGAGGGTCAATTACCTAATTTTCGGGGAAAAAGTACCTAATTTTCCCCCCCGATCACTGCCATGGCCGCCACTTTTGGATTTCAAAAAATTCTAAAAGTCTTATCCAACAAGGTTTTTAGATTTATTCAGCAAGCCCTAAATAAAAATAATCTCGGAGTCTCGGAGTCTCGGAGTGTCCTGATTAGGCTGTCTCTTGGGCAGCGGCTAATTCTGCCAGTTTTTCCTGTTGATCCTTGGCGATACAGGATTGGAGCACCTCTTCGATATCGCCGTCTAAAATGCGATCGAGGGAAAAATTCTGATTTAAGCGATGATCGGTGAGACGATTATCCTTATAGTTATAGGTGCGAATTTTTTCCGATCGCGAACCGGTTCCCACCTGAGAGCGTCGCATGGAACTGACCGCTTCCTGTTGTTCCTGTAACTTCATATCGTACAGTTTCGCCCGGAGAATCTGCATGGCCCGTTCCCGGTTTTGCAATTGCGATCGCTCTTCGGTGCAAAAAACCCTGATTCCCGTGGGTTTATGGATTAAATCGACCGCAGTTTCCACTTTATTGACATTTTGACCGCCTGCGCCCCCGGATCTAGCCGTGGTTAACTCAATATCCTTGGGATCGATATGCACTTCCACATCGTCCACTTCTGGCATAATTGCCACGGTAGCGGTGGAAGTGTGGACGCGACCACTCGCTTCCGTCAGAGGAACCCGCTGCACCCGATGGACTCCCGCCTCAAATTTCAGCTTACTATAGACGTTATCGCCTTTAATCTCTAAAATTGCCTCTTTAAATCCTCCCATATCCGCCGGAGATTCACTCAAAAGGCTAACTTTCCAGTTTTGAGTTTCGGCATATTTTGAGTACAAACGCACTAAATCCCCCGCCCAAATACTGGCCTCATCACCTCCGGTCCCAGCGCGAATTTCTAGCATGATATTCTTTTCATCGAGGGGATCCCGGGGCAGCAGCAGAATTGTTAATTGGTCTTCCAACGTGGCGATTTTTTCCTCTAATTCTGCCACTTCTAGGGCGGCCATTTCCCGTAATTCGGGATCGCCGGCGGATTCTTTGAAGATTTGTTTCGCACCGATTAAATCCTCTTGACTTTTTTGCCAAATTTCGTAGGTGTTGACCGTTTCCTCTAGGGAAGCGCGGGATTTGGCCAGACGATGCAATTCACCCGGATTACCGGTGACATCGGGATCCGCTAGACGACGGGTTAATTCTTTGTAGGTCTGTTCTACAGATTGCAGTTTGTCTAGTAAATAACTTTCAGCCATAATCGATAGCCACAAATAGGGTTAAACGGGGTTAATTTGAAGATAACCCGCAAATTCACTGGATTAGAAGCGTCTGACAGATAATAGAGACGCAATCCTTTTAATTGTCTTAATTTTCTTTGTCCGGAGTTCTTCGAGCTAGGAAAAATCCCGCTCAACTGCTGACAGTCAGTCAGTTTTGCTAATACTTAGAAATATTTTTAGGCCAGCAAGCGGCAAGGGAAGACATTTTTTTCTTAACCAGATTATTCCTATATCTAAAACTATCATTTTTTGGCCGGTTTGAGCAAGTAATCTTAAATTCTGTTTAAAAGCAGGGAAGTGGGGTATGGGGTGTGGGGAGTATTTTCAGTTATCAGTGAGCAGTAACCAGTTATCAGTGGGGTAGTGGGGAGTATTTTCAGTTATCAGTGAGCAGTAACCAGTTATCAGTGGGGTAGTGGGGTAGTTGGGTAGTTGGGAGACCACTTCGTGCGCGTTGCGGGGGAGCAGGGAGAAAAAAGCTGATAACTGATCACTGATAACTGATCACTGAATACTAAACCTGGCAGAAAGGGGGACAAAAAATGCTAGGATTGCCACAGCACAGAGAAAAGTGAAAGAAAGGAATATAACTTTACATGGAAGAGTTTGACAAGTCAATATCCTTTGATGGCAGGGATATTCGACTAAAAATAGGGCTTTTAGCCCCCCAAGCTGGCGGTAGTGTTCTGATCCAATCGGGAGAAACGGCGGTTTTAGTGACAGCAACCACAGCCAAGACCAGAGAAGGAGTAGATTTCCTGCCCTTAACCGTTGATTACGAAGAAAGATTATACGCCGCCGGGCGCATCCCGGGAGGATTTTTGCGTCGTGAAGGTCGTCCCCCGGAAAAAGCGATTCTGACCGGTCGTTTGATTGATCGCCCCCTGCGGCCTCTATTCCCCAGTTGGCTACGGGATGATATTCAGGTGGTCGCTACGACCCTCTCGATGGATGAGGAAGTCCCCCCGGATGTTTTGGCCGTTACCGGGGCTTCTGTGGCGGTTTTGTTGGCAGGTATTCCCTTCCAAGGTCCGATGGCAGCGGTGCGCGTCGGTTTACTGGGGGATGAATTTATCATCAATCCCACCTACAAGGAAATCCATAACGGAGAATTGGATCTAGTGGTGGCCGGTAGTCCCGAAGGGGTGGTGATGATCGAAGCGGGAGCCAATCAGTTACCGGAACGGGATATTATTGAGGCGATCGATTTTGGTTATGAAGCGGTCCGCGACCTGATCACCGCTCAACGGGAATTAATCGATCAGTTGGGTATTCCCCTCGTGACGCGGGAAGCACCGGCAGTAAACGAAACCGTGCAGAATTTCCTAAAAGAACAAGCTAAAGAGGAAATTAAACAGATTCTCTGTCAGTTTACCCTCAGCAAAACCGAACGGGATGAGAAATTAGCGGCGATCGAAAATCGGCTCAAGGAAACTATAACCGCTCTCCCCGATGAAGATACCTTAAAAGCTCCAACGCTGGAAGAACCGAAGTTAATCGGTAATCTCTTTAAGGATCTGACCAAAAAACTGATGCGCGCCCAAATTATTGAGGATGGGGTGCGGGTTGATGGTCGCCAACTGGACGAAGTACGCCCGATTTCTTGCCGGGTGGGAGTTTTACCCCGTCGGGTTCACGGTAGCGGTCTGTTTAATCGCGGTTTAACCCAAGTGCTTTCGATCGCCACCCTTGGCACCCCCGGTGATGCTCAGGATTTGGGCGACGATCTCCATCCCGAAGACGAAAAACGCTATCTGCATCACTACAATTTCCCCCCCTTTTCCGTCGGTGAAACCCGTCCCATGCGTTCTCCCGGCCGTCGAGAAATTGGTCACGGTGCTTTAGCGGAAAGGGCGATCGTACCTGTCCTTCCCCCCCAAGAGGAATTTCCCTATGTGCTGCGGGTAGTGTCGGAAGTCCTCTCTTCTAATGGTTCCACCTCCATGGGTTCCGTGTGCGGTTCTACCCTGGCGCTGATGGATGCCGGTGTTCCCCTGAAAAAACCCGTTAGCGGTGCGGCCATGGGTTTAATTAAAGAAGGGGAAGAAGTGCGGATTTTGACCGATATCCAGGGTATCGAGGATTTTCTGGGAGATATGGACTTTAAGGTGGCTGGCACTGATTCTGGCATCACCGCTCTCCAGATGGATATGAAAATCCCCGGTTTAAGCATGGAAGTGGTGGCCAAGGCGATCGAACAAGCTGTACCGGCCCGCAAACATATCCTAGAGAAGATGTTAGCGACCCTAGAAAAACCGCGCACGGAATTATCTCCCCACGCACCCCGGTTATTGACGATCAAGATCGATCCAGATCTGATCGGGTTAGTAATCGGGCCGGGTGGTAAGACGGTTAAAGGGATTACTGAACAGACCGGCACGAAAATCGATATCGATGACGATGGTACTGTCACCATTTCCTCTACCGATGGGGAACAGGCCGAAAAAGCTAAACGACTGATCTACAATATGACCCGCAAACTCAATGAGGGTGAGGTTTATCTCGGTCGCGTGACTCGCATTATCCAAATCGGCGCTTTTGTGGAAGTTTTGCCGGGGAAAGAGGGAATGATCCATATTTCCCAATTGGCCGAGGGACGTGTCGGTAAGGTGGAGGATGAAGTGGCCGTGGGGGATGAGGTGTTAGTCAAGGTACGGGAGATCGATAGTAAAGGTCGTCTCAATCTCACCCGTCTCGGTATTCATCCCGATGAGGCCGCCGCTGCCCGTAAAGCTGCTACTGTAGTCTAGGTAAATTTTCTGTTCATGGTTAACTCTCGATCGCTCGATCGAGGGTTTTTTTATCGCTAAAATTGCCTAATACTAAATCCAGTTATTAAAAACTGATTATTTATTCTCCCCTTTGCCTTTTGCCTGTCTGATATGTAGGGTTTGCTGAAAAAGTTTGTTGGTGGGGTTAGGAGTCGGTCGTCGGTCGTCAGTAGCCGGTCGTTTCAGGCTTTGTTGCCCTCTTTTTTTGTACCAGTTTATGTACTAAAAGAAGGATAATGCAAGGTTTTTGAAGGTCTTAATCCTATTTTCGCAGCATGAACATCGGATTTTAACAGGTCAAAAGCCTTATTTTAAAAGGGTTTTACCATTATTCAGCAAGCCCTATGTAACCTATACTCAACGGATTTAGTATAAAAACAGCAATAGAGACGCAAAAACCACGCCTCTATCTCAAGGTCGCGAGAGGACTCCCGTTAAACCGCGTAGCGGTTAACGGGAGATGAATCGCCACCAGAATGAAACTAACGCGGTAGCGTTTCCACTTTTGGGGAGTTTTGGTTCTCGACGTATTTTTTTAGTTGTTCGACAGTAACGCCGCCACAACTAGCCACGAAATAAGCTCCCGTCCAAAAATAAGGTTTATTGTAGAAATACTTTGCCGCTAAGTCCAGAAATTCTTTTCTAAGCTAAACGGCTTTTACTTCGGATCACCGATATAGACTCCAAAAGGGTTATAGCTATTGGATCATGCAGGTTAAGCGCCGTTTAGCTTAATTAATGGGACTACTAACTGTTTTAAGGTTAGCGATTAATTTGGATAAAGCGATGTCAGGTTTGTCATCGATAATCAGGTGAACGTAATCCGATTCACCGTTGAAATCAAGTAATGTGCTGTCCCATTTTGTGACGTTG
>NZ_JADBRW010000222.1:0-4772 GCF_020247025.1 Microcystis sp. M109S1 | reverse complement strand
CTTGAAAACTCGGCTTAGGGGGTTCCGACCAGAAAAGCTTGGCCGGGTAAAAAGTCGCGCGCAACAAGTACAAGAAGCTATAGGCGGTCAACGTACCGTGGGACACACGGAATCGGGCTTCTGAAATGGGGCGAAAGTCTGCGGACTCTGTGTAAGACAGTACATGGTTTTTTAACTGTGGTATGCGACGGTGGTGGAAGCAGAAACTTAAATCGTGAGGTTTAGGAATCGCCGCACTTTTAGGGCGGCGAGGATGTCAAGAGTTTACTATTTCCTCCTTAGAAAAAGTTGATAATCGGTTCACCTGGCTTGGCATTTATAAAGGTCGATCCCGTTTGTCGTTTCTCGAATCGTTCCCGAGTTTTCACGTAGGCGAGATCGGGTAACGACACATAGCCTACACTGTCCACGTATTTCCAGGAATTATCCACAAAGAAACGCACGAAACGTTCAACCGAAGGTTTGCTATCCAGTGCCTTCTTGCTAACGTAAATGAAGAGGGGGCGAGTGAGGGGACTATAGGTATTGCGCTTGACGTTCTCCAAAGGAATGGGCTTAACACACTCTTTGCCCTCCAGATTTTCTAGCCCGACCACGTTTACCTTGTCTTGATTTTGCATTACGAAAGCGATCCCCGCGAAGGCGAATCCGTTGGCATTGCCGATGACTCCCTGAATCAGAGTATTTTGGTTAAAGCTGGGCGTATAATCGCTCCGAATATTCCCTCTTCTCTTGGTGATCGATTGGGTGAAATAATCGGTCGTTCCCGCGTCCACAGGAGGTGCGAATAACAGAATTCTCTCTTTGGGAAATTTAGGATTAACTTGATCCCAAGTAACGATTTTCCTTTCGGCTTCTGCCTCCCAGAGTGTCTTTAACTCTTTTCGAGTTAGGCACTTGAGAAACTTATTGTTTTTGTTCGCTACCAACGCCAGACCGTCCAGCGCCATGGGTAGCTCGATGTACTCGATTCCCGCCCTCTTACAGGCTTTCGATTCCGATTCCCGGATGACACGGGAAGCGACCCCAATATCGATGCTACCGTTACAGAGCCGGGTAAATCCCCCACCTGTACCGCTAAAGGCCACCCCGACTCGGGCGTTGGGAGCGACTTTTTGATATTCTTCGGCAACGGCGAGCGCTAGGGCGAAGCCCACGGCCCCCCCGTCCACGCTGACCTGTTGTTCCCCGCTTTCCGCTCTGTCGGCACAACCGGTCATCCAGTGGCCTATCAGTAAGAGGGGTAGATAAAAAAGACGGAATTGTTTCATAGACTTGATTGATAACAATATCGTTGATGGCTTTTAGGTGGGAGAATTCGCTCTGATTTGGTCGAAAATAGCTCCCTTCGCTAAAAACTCGTTACGGATCAAAGACCAACCCCCTAAATCTTGGGAGCTAAACAGGGTTTCCACGGGAGGTAATTTTGCTTCGGTGGCGATCGTGATAAAGGGATTGACCGATCGATAGCCCAATTTGGCGAATTCCTGTTGTGCCGGCTCGGAATAGAGGAAATCCACAAAGGCCTCGGCCACCTCTCGCGTGCCGTGTTTATCGACATTTCTATCCACCACCGCAACGGGATTATCGATCGAGATATTGACCGGAGGGACGAAGTAACTGGTGTCGGGTTGATTTCTGGCCGCTAGAATTACCTCGTTTTCGTAGGTGACTAAAACATCCCCCTTTCCTTCTTGGAAAAAGGCATTGCTGGCTTCCCGCGCGTCCCTGGCTAGGGTGGGAATCTTTTCATAGACTTGGCGGACAAAATCCAATGCCTGTTCCGGTTCGCCCCCCGTTTGCGTCACCGAACCCCAGAGGGCTAATAACTGCCAAATAGCGATCCCGGAAGTTTTCGGATCGGCGGATAGAACCGTAACGTCCTCTCTAGCCAGATCCGCCCAAGATTGAATCTTTTTCGGATTTCCCGCCCGTGTGACGATCGCTGCAACCGATCGACTCACCACTCCCCTTCTCGGAACCCGATCTTCCCAACTGCGATGAACTAACCCCGCGTCGGCGATGCGCGTCACGTCTAGAGGTAGGGCTAGATGTACCACGTCCGCCTCTTGTTTCCCCGCAATCACGTCATCGGCCTGGGCCAAGGAACCGCCGTAACTCCGCTGGAAAATGACTTTTTGGTTATGCTCTTTTTGCCATTTATCGACGAATTTCGGGATAATCTGGTCGTGAGCGGCTTTCGTGACCGAAAAGGAAACGAGATTTAATTTCACCTCTGGTTTCGAGGCGATCCCCCCTGACGTACAGGAAGCGAGCGCGAGCGCACCCAGCAATCCCAATACCAAGAAGGATACAAATCCCCGCCGCGATAGCGAATGGAAGCGACGAAATAGCGATCGAATTGATAACAGTGATACATTCATCGGGATTTTCTCGATAGGGTTGATCTAAAGGAGTTCTCGATTATCGCGATCTATTCTCTCTTGCTCAATTCTGACCCCCGTGCGAGCCAGAGATTGTCGATTTTTACAGGGGCCTAATTTAGCCGATGGGAATCAACAGGCGATAGGAGCCGTTATCGAGAATAATCCGTAGCCCCAACCACATCAGCACAAAGGGGAAAAGCTTACTCGCATAACGGCTGAGGACAACCGCGATCCCCGGTTGGCGGGTTAGATTATAGGAGAGAAATAACCAAGTACAAACGATTAAATAGCAGATCGGGATGATTACGGCTAACTGCGCCACGGTACTATTGGCGAATAGGGGAATGTAGATACCGAGATTATTGCCGCCATTGGATATCGTGACCGCGGAAACTTTATAGGTTTGGCGATCGCTGAGGACTTGACCGAGGGATAGTCTTCGCGAGGCGAACCCGTGAAATTGGGCGTTTCTTCGCAAATTCACCTTGCGATCTGCGGTTTCCCTCTCGTTATCGCGATTTAACGTCAGTAAATTTCTCACACCGATGAGGATAGGCAGGATTCCGAGAAGACCGATATAAATCGGCGGGATGATTAAGCCGAGTAGAAAACCCAGCAAGCTAACCGATACTAAGGCCGTAAACCCGAGTAACTCGCCGACGACAACGTGAACCGGGCGAAAGGTACGATTTACCTCGCTAAAGAAGCCGGTTAGATAAATATTGTCGTCGAAGGTGGTGGCTATGCCGGTGGCCACCGCGATTTTGACGATTTCGATCAACCAATCCATCCATACCACCTCGATCTCCCAAATGCGGGCGCAATTTCTTTTTGAAACTATATCATTTTGAATACATTTATAAATGTACTTTGTTACACAATCGAGGAGTCGTGGATTTTTATAGTATGTAGATAAAACTAATGGCAGCTATGCCGAGGGAGTTGGGAAACTCTTCTCTCTTGTCCCCTTTCCCGATAATAAATCTTGTTTTCTGCGAGAAATCCCATGCTCCACCGTTCGATCAAGTGTCTCTGGAAACCGTGGCGAAATTGGCGGGCAGTTCTTCCCGCGATGCTTTTTTTGACCAGCCTGGTCGGGAGCTTTCTCCTGGCTGGATTTTCCGACACGATCGCCGTCGGTCAAAATTCTCGATCGGATAACCCGATTCTGAACCTGGTCGATAGCTTTAAATTCCCCCGCAATACGACTCCCCGACTATTGGAAACCGTGGGATTATTTATCGCTGGAATTCTCTTCTGTATCGCGATCAATCGCTGGTTCAAACGCTCGACCCCCTCCGATATCACTCCCCTCGCCAAACAAGCGCGGCGGCTAGGAACCCTCAAGATCGGCTATCCCGAGGGTATGACCAATCTGGAAGTTCTCCGCGCCCAGGCCTTTCTCGAAAGACGCTTAAAACCCTTTGGGGTGACGGTAACGTGGACGAGTTTTCTGGCCGCTTCCTCTCTGATCGAGGCCTTGAGCAACGGAACGATCGACTTCTGCGGTGGTGGCGGTACGGCGAGTATTTTCTCCCAAGCGGCGGAACACGTCTTCGTCCGGGTAGCCAAGGAAAAATATACCGCCCCGAAAGGTCAGGCGATTCTCGTACCAGAGGATTCGCCAATACAGACCTTGGCGGATTTAAAAGGAAAAAGAATCGCCTTCGATCGGGGTTCGAGCGCCCATTACGTCCTCATCCGCGCACTGATGAGAGTGAATCTCGAATTAAGCGATATCGAACCGGTGTATGCGACTCAACCGGAAGCACTGGTGCTTTTTCGTCGCGGTGAGATCGACGCTTGGGTGGTGTGGGTTCCCTACTCGCCCACGGAGACGCGCACCTATCCAGGAAGATCGGTGGCCGATCTAGAGAGCATCTTTGGGGAAAACGCCTCTCTAGAAGTGCCGACCTATTATTATGCGGTTCCCGAATTGGTACGCGATTATCCCGATGTACTGAAAGTGATTTTAGAAGAGGTGAACGAGGCGGGTGCTTGGGCGAAACAACAGGAGTTAGAGGCGACGAGACGCTTGGCAGCTCACCACGAGATCGACCCGGTGATCGTCACTAATCTCGAACAACGGGCCTCTGAACGTGCCATTATCCCGATCGATGATCGCTCTCTGGCGGCCCTACAACACCAAGCTAATATCTTCCGAGACCTGAAACTGATCCCCCATCGGGTCAATGTGCGCGACGGAACCTACACCCTACAGACGAAACAAAATTGGACATATTAATAGTTAGTAAAAGTATAGTCAAATATAGACAGACTGAATTCCATTTCAGAAATTCCCTTCACTTTTACTTCGAGAGATTGATTCTCCTTGGGTGAACTACGCACCTCTCTATCCCATAGCGGTTAAACGCATTTGGGAAT
>NZ_JADBRW010000221.1:0-17448 GCF_020247025.1 Microcystis sp. M109S1 | reverse complement strand
TGTCAGTCTGTAGAGCGACCATAAGACCAGAACAGAGTAAATCTGTTAAGGCAGGTGCGGAACCCCGCAAGGGAAAGAAGCAGAAACCTAAATCGTGAGGTTTGGGAATCACCGTCCGTTTACGGCGGTGAGGATGTCAAGATTGATATTGTTAGGGGTTTTGGGGTTTTGGGGTTTTGGGGTTTTGGGGTATTAGTTAAAATTTCCCTATCTCCCTATCTCCCTATCTCCCTATCTTCCTATCTTCCTATCTTCCTATCTCCTAATTCCTATGGGTCGTGTTTGGCATTTTATTAAAAGTGTGATGGGAATTATCTTTCGTCATCCTGTAACTGGGGTGACAATAATTCCGCTGCTTGCTGATGGTACAATTGTTTTAATCCGACGCAGAGACACCGGCAAATGGGCCTTACCGGGAGGGATGGTCGATTGGGGGGAAGATATTTTTAATACTGCTCAAAGGGAATTAAAAGAGGAAACAGGATTAAATTTAGTCAGTTTAGGGCGTTTAGTCGGGGTTTATTCCTCTTTTGAGCGTGATCCGCGCATTCACTCCATTTCAGTGCTAATTGAAGTGACAGCCGCAGGGAATTTTCAGATCAAAGATACATTAGAAGTTAGTGAGGTGAGAGCTTTTAGCGTCGAAACTTTACCTCTAGGCAATCTCAGTCACGATAATGGTCGCCAACTAGAAGATTATCTCAGGGGTGCCACTGTAGTGGCTTGATTTTTTTCTATGTGATGGTGATTTTGTTGATTTAGATAAGACTCACGGTTTGTTTAATTTTTTAAAGGATGATTTTTAAAATTTGCTGTAACCCTTGTCCTGTATTGCTTCTAGTGGTATATTAAAACTAGCTCGCTATTCGATAACTGGAAGGTTGATACTTGGCGATGGATTTGGTAGCATGGCGGCGGAAAAAATGTGCTTATTATGGGCAAACCACAAATCTCTATCGGAATTCCCTAGTTCCTCACCAGACCAAACCTCTAACCCCCAGAATCTGCTAAGTTACCTAGTAAATCAGTAGCGACTACACTGGTAGAAACCAAAGTGAAGAAGAAGTCAGAGATCCAAATTTTCCTAGCTCACGCTAGTGAGGATAAACCAGCAGTTTTGGCACTGTATAACCGCCTCAAGCAAGTGGGATATAAACCTTGGTTGGATAAAAAAGACCTGATTGCGGGGCAAATTTGGCGAGATGAAATTCCGAAAGCGATTAAAGCTAGTCAGATTTTTCTCGCCTGTCTGTCAGCGAAATCGGCTAATAAACAGGGATACATCCAACGGGAGTTGAGGATTGCACTTGATATCTTGGGAGAGATGCTACCGGGGACAATTTTTTTTATTCCCATGAGGTTAGAAGAATGCGAAATTCCTGATCTGCGACTTGCACAAGTTGGCTTGAATCTGCGAGATATTCACCGGCTTGATTATTGGGAAGAAGACGGATTTGAGCAACTAGAAAGAGCAATTACCTATCAATTCAAGCTTGAACCGGAAGAGCCAATACAACCGGTAATCGTTCCAGAAGAGCCAAAACAACCGGTAATCGTTCCAGAAGAGCCAAAACAACCGGTAATCGTCACGCAACCGTTATCAGTTGAAATCGTGGAAGTAAATGCGAAGGGTGAGCAAATCAAAAAAGAGTCGAAGCAGTCCCAATATTTCAGCCAAGATTTGGGCAACGACATCACCCTAGAAATGGTCGCCATCTTGGGGGGAACATTCACAATGGGTTCACCAGCCGGAGAAGGATATGATTATGGGGAACCCCAACATCAGGTCACTGTTCCCCCCTTTTTCATGGGTAAATATCCCATCACCCAAGCGCAGTGGCAAGCGATCGCCTCCCGTACCGACTTAAAAGTTAAACAAGACCTTGAACCCAATCCAGCCTATTTTAAAGACCGTCCCGATAGCGATCGCCGTCCCGTGGAACAAGTTAGTTGGTACGATGCGATCGAGTTCTGTGCGAGATTATCAAAACTAACGGTTCGGGAATACCGACTACCGAGTGAAGCGGAATGGGAATACGCTTGTCGTGCTGGAACGACCACCCCGTTTTACTTTGGGGAAACCATTACCGGGGAATTAGCCAACTACAATGCCAGTAATACCTACGCCGACGAACCAGAGGGAGAATATCGAGGACAAACGACCCCCGTGGGACAGTTTCCCCCCAATGCCTTCGGGCTGTACGATATGCACGGCAATGTCTGGGAATGGTGTTTAGATCCGTGGCACGACAGCTATCAGGGTAAAACGCGGACCGATAGCGAAGTTTGGGATAAAGAACAAAGCGCGGAGCAATATTTACTTGATAAAAATAATGTTATACAACTATTAAGTGATAAAAGAATGAGGGTACTACGCGGCGGTTCTTGGGACCTCAATCCGTGGCTCTGTCGCAGTGCGTATCGTGGCAGGGACTTCCCCGACAACCGCCTCAGCAGCTACTACTTCGGTTTTCGAGTTGTCTGCCGCTTCCCCAGGACTTGATTTCCCTTTATTCTTTTCTCTTTTTCCCTTTTCCGGCGATTTTTTTTATCGCTCATAGTACATATAGACTATTCTTGATACTGTAGAAGAGAACTCTCTAACCCTTTTTCTCTTTTTTCCCTTTTTACCCTCATTCCCTATTTTTTCTCTTTTCCTTTCTTTCCTGCCCTTAGGCGGGTCGATTTTTTTGGGAAAATTGGGGTTAATGTTAAATTTTATACTAAATCCGGTTATTAAAAACTGATTATTTATTCCCCTTTTGCCTTTTGCATGAGTAGAAAACGGGGTTCTCCGAGAAACCCGTTTTCTGTGCGTTACTTAAGAGTTATCGGTTATCAGTTGGGAAGGTGGTGTGATATTATGGGTAGTAAAGTTGCTCAAAAAGCTGATCAGTTTGCTATTAGCATAGTAAATGCTGATAAATATCTCAGCCCAGAAAAGAAAGAATTTATACTATTATAATAAAGTTAATTGATAAGTAGGTAGGCGTTAAAAATTATCAGATGCCCCCTTATCAAGGGGGCTCCCCCCGCCTACCGGCACCCCCCTTATCAAGGGGGGCAGGGGGGATCGAACCTAAAGTCCATTTTTCATTTAATTATAACCAGCTACTTATTTGCTTAATTTAAGTTATGAACTTCAATCTTTATCTGGAAGAGGAATTAAGTCAGCAACTACAGGCTTTATCTCGCTCTACAGGCAAATCCCAGAATGCTTTGATCCGAGAAGCAATACAGCTTTTAATTACCACAAAAGAACAGTCGCAATGGTCGTCAACTATCCTTAATTTTCAAGGGGTAAGTGATGGTATTATTTTTGAAGCTTATAGAGAGGAACTTTCCCCACCTAGAGAAGATGAGGTGATTTAGTGCTGGTTTTACTCGATACTTGTACGATTAGTGATTTTGTCAAAGGTGATAGCAACACTCTAGTGCAGATCAAAAATCACTCTCCTAGGGAAATTGCCGTTTCTGCGATAACTCTAATGGAAATCGAATATGGACTATTTCTTAATCCAGCGAAGGCAAAGAAAATAAGACCCATTCTTGACGAATTTCTTGCTTCTATCTCAATTCTTGCCTTTGGCAATCAAGAAGCCATTTGCGCCGCTCAAATTAGAGCAGCTCTCAAACAATCCGGGACTCCCATTGGTGCTTACGATCTGTTAATAGGTGCAACGGCGATTACTCATAATCTTAAATTAATTACGGCCAATCCCCAAGAATTTGCTCGTATTCAAGGATTATCGTGGGAAAATTGGCGTTAAAGCTAATCGCCTAACTAATTCGAGAATATATAGGGTTTGCTGAATAAATCTAAAAACCTTGTTGGCTAAGACTTTGAGACTTTTTGAAAATCAAAAAGTGCCAGATATAGGAGTAATCGGAGGGAAAATTCAGGGACTTTTTCCCTGAAAATTAGGTAAAAACCTACACTCAGCCCCCACGAAAAACTTTTTCAGCATACCCTAAATACTGGCTTTCTCTCTTCAACGGCTGATTCTGTGAAGTTGCTCCAGAAGTTGCTCAAGAATGTCTTCCATCTCTTCCGGGCTTCTGCCCATCCTGACCGGTCCGCGCAGAAACTCTTTAACCGTTATCTTTTTATCGCGGAAGTCCCGGACAAAATTATAGATTTTTTCGGTGGATTGAACTTGTAATTTCATCTCCTCTAGCATTTGCTCAATCGGGTCGATGCCATCCTTCTCACGAGCGCGACTGGCCTTCACCATCTCGCCTTCCGGGGTATTTCGCACCGAGCGCAGTTCTCTTTTCAGGTTCTCGTATTGCTTTTTGAGTAGTTCGTTATTGGTTTCAACCCTCTCGCACTGTCGTTTAAGGTCGCTTTCCGATGAGCCTTCAACCTCGAAAGAGTCTCCCATTTGATGCTGTCGTTCGATTTCGAGCAGTCTGGCAATATCTCCCTCTTTATAGGCGCGGTTGACCTCCTTCATAATCTCGTTGTGACGCATCCGAGTTTCGGGATCCGTAACCTTGTCGGGGTGAAAAATCTCAGCCATTCTCAGGAAAGTGCGGCGTATTTGTCTAGATTCAGGAGATTTAGGCGAGCTTTCAGGTGATAGCTCTGCTCCATCATCGTGACGTTCATAGGAGTCTCCCCCAGAGAAGAAATCCTGCGCGGATTGCTCCGATGATCCTTCTGGTTCTTCGTCTCCGAAAAGTTCGTCTAGTTCTTCATCTCCATCGTCAAATTTCGGGCTAATCACCCCCGTTAACTGAAGTGTCTGGTAAATTCCGAGAATCCTTTTTTTTGTCTGCTGCCCCAATTTTCTAGCAGTGAGGATTTCGTCAAAAAGGGCGTGTATTTCGCGGTCGAGGTCGGTAAGTTTTTGATAGAGGGGTTGCCCTCTCTGAAAAATCTCCGTCGCCAGGGAACGCATCTGGTCGAGGAATTTCTTCAGTTCGTTGCGCTTTCTGCCAATCTGCTTGAGGAGCCACTGATGCTCCTCCTCTAAAGCTTGGAGACGAAAATGTAGGGAAGAGAGGGCTAAGGAAGGTGAGGTGGGCGAATCAGAGGAGTTCGGTGATTTCGGCTTTTTAGATCTGGTCATTACTTTGGGGTGAAAGCATATTGTCCATTCTACCAAGCCGGAAGGAGCCGCATTCCTAAAACTCACCCTTGGCTCATTTTATTGTTTCTCCCCACCTCCCTGCTCCCCACTCCCCACTTCCCCACTCCCCACTTCCCCACTTCCCCAACCTCCCCCACTTCCCCACTTCCCCCACTTCCCATCACCCCAAGTCCACAGACAGGCTTAAGTGCCTAGAAACTAGATATATCAATGGTCTTAATTAATTCTTATCAATCGAATTAAATTTTTGTAAATAAAATTCTCGATCGGATTAATTATTTTTTCCAAATTCCGCTAGACTTATTTAGTAAGTTCAATTGAGACTCAATATTCCATAGCTAAATTTCTATAGCACGGGCTAGAGGGAAAGTTTAGCGAGGGATTCCTTTCCCCATAATTCAGCACACATACTTGCTTTAGCAGCAGGCAGGAGAATTCCATGTCCAATTTTTCGAGACGGAAATTTTTAACCACGGCGGCAGTTTCAGCGGCAGGGGCTGTTGTCCTCAAAGGTTGTCTGGGTAATCCCCCCGACAGTACGGGTGGAACTGCCAGCACTACACCCGCTTCCCCGGTTGCTTCTCCCGTCGCCATCGCCCCCGAACAAGCTCCTGAAACCACCAAAATTAAATTAGGTTATATTCCTATCGTTGAGGCCGCACCTTTAATTATTGCCAAGGAAAAAGGCTTTTTCGCTAAACACGGGATGCCCGATGTGGAAGTCTCCAAACAAGCAAACTGGGGATCCGCTAGGGATAACGTCGAAATTGGCGCAGATGCGGGCGGAATTGACGGGGGACAGTGGCAAATGCCCATGCCTTACCTAATTTCCGAGGGACTAATCACCAAAAATAACGTTAAAGTCCCCATGTATGTGTTAGCGCAGTTAAACACCCAGGGTAACGGAATTGCGATCGCAGGTAAACACGAGGGCAAAAATATCGGTTTAGACCTGAAACCCGCCAAAGATTACATCCTCGGCATGAAAACGACGGGAACTCCCTTCAAAGCCGCCTATACTTTCCCGAAAGCTAACCAAGACTTCTGGATTCGTTACTGGTTAGCCGCCGGTGGTATTAACCCCGATACGGATGTTAACCTAATTGCCGTACCCGCGGCCCAAACCGTGGCCAACATGAAAACGGGAACCATGGATGCGTTTAGTACCGGCGATCCTTGGCCGGCGCGAATTGTTGCTGATCAGATCGGTTTTATGTCAGCTTTAACCGCAGAAATCTGGCCCTATCACCCGGAAGAATACCTCGCTATCCGCGCCGATTGGGTGGATAAAAACCCGAAAGCCACCAAGGCACTATTAAAAGGAATTATGGAAGGGCAGCAATGGCTAGATCAAGAGGCAAATCGAGCAGAAGCGGCGGCAATTCTCGCTAAACCGGCTTATTTCAACCTCAAAGAAGAACTTATCGCCGGTCCCCTCAAAGGAATACAGAAAATGGGTGACGGTAAACCGGAAATCACCGACAAAAATAAAGGGGTTTTCTACTGGAAAGATCCTGCTGGTAGCGTTTCCTATCCCTACAAGAGTCATGATCTCTGGTTTTTAACCGAAAGTGTTCGTTGGGGTTTCTTGCCGAAAGAAACTTTAACCACTGCCTCAGCATTAATCGACAAAGTTAACCGCGAGGATCTTTGGAAAGCGGCAGCTACAGAATTAGGAGTTGCCGCGGCCGATATTCCCACCAGTACCTCCCGCGGTGTCGAAAAATTCTTTGATGGCAAAACTTTTGACCCCGCTAATCCCCAAGCTTATCTCGATAGTTTGGAGATCAAAAAATAGCGAGTTTTTCCCGGTAGGCTAGGGTCATAAAATATCTAGTCTATTAATCCCAAAAGTGTTTTCTTCTCTCCCCAATCAAGTAACTTTATCTTCAACAAAGGAAAACGGCAAAATGGCAAGTAGCGTCAGCAGAAAAAGTAACGGTGGTTTCAACTTCGGTAAATTCTGGAAAAAGCATTCCCAAGATATTCTTCCCCCTATTATCGGTACCTTGGGTTTTCTGATTGTTTGGCAATTAGTTTCGATGCTGGGATTAATCAAATTACCCCCCCCATCTGACCTAATCACCAATGAACGGACTCGTACTTATTTAATGTATCCCTTCTTTGATCGTGGAGGTATTGATAAGGGACTATTCTGGCAAACTTTAGCGAGTCTGCAACGGGTATTAATCGGTTATTTTTTTGCCGCAGTGGTGGGTATTGGAGTGGGGATTATGGTCGGTTTAAATTCTTTCTTAAATAAGGCACTCGATCCCCTTTTTCAATTCCTGAGAACAGTTCCTCCTCTCGCTTGGGTTCCCCTATCTTTGGCCGCTTTACAACAAAACCAACCCGCGGCTTTATTCGTTATCTTTATTACCGCAGTTTGGCCGATTTTGATCAATACTACCGTCGGTGTCCAACAAATTCCCCAAGACTATATCAACGTTAAACAAGTCTTGCAATTGTCCAGCAAAAAATTCTTCTTCAAGATATTAATTCCCTCGGCACTTCCCTACATCTTCACTGGTTTGAGAATTGCGATCGGTTTAGCTTGGTTAGCGATTATCGCCGCTGAAATTGTTATGTCGGGTATCGTCGGTATCGGTTTCTTTATCTGGGATGCCTACCAAAATAACTACATCAGTGATATTATTCTCGCGCTGTTTTATATCGGTGGTGTGGGTTTATTACTCGATCGCTTTATGGCTTGGTTGCAAAATCAAATCGTTCGTCAATAGGGTATAAATGGGGAAAATTTCCCCATTTTCAAATAACTGAAACTTGAGGAAATTTAAGGAGAGAAAACTATGAGTTTGTTTGTCGCTGTCGATAACATTGATAAGGTCTTCCCCCTCAGTGGTGGCGGTGAATATGTGGCCTTGAAAGGGATTGATTTACAGATAAAAAAAGGGGAATTTATCTCCCTTATCGGTCACTCTGGTTGCGGAAAATCCACCCTCTTAAACATGATCGCTGGTTTAGATTTGCCCACGGAAGGAGTGGTGACTTTGCAAGGTCAAAGCATTAAAAAACCGGGTCCCGATCGCATGGTAGTCTTCCAAAACTATTCCCTTTTGCCTTGGTTAACCGTCAAAGAAAATATCACTCTGGCCGTCGATCAAGTTCTCGCCCAACTATCAGAAACCGAAAGAAAAGCCGAAGTCGAAAAATATATCGATCTGGTCAATCTTCGTCATGCAGTGGATAAACGTCCCAACGAATTATCGGGGGGGATGAAACAACGGGTAGCGATCGCTCGCGCCCTAGCCATCCGTCCGAAAGTGCTACTTTTAGACGAACCCTTTGGCGCGTTAGATGCCCTGACTAGAGGTAATCTACAGGAACAGTTAATGCAGCTGTGCGAAGAATACGAAATGACCTCGGTAATGGTGACGCACGATGTGGATGAAGCGGTGTTATTATCCGATCGCATCGTCATGCTCACCAACGGTCCTGGCTCAAAAATTGGCGGTATTTTGGAAGTAGATATCCCCCGTCCCCGCAAACGCATGGAAGTGGTAGAACACCCCAGTTACTACAGTCTCCGGAGCGAAATTATCTATTTCCTCAACCAACAAAAACGGATCAAAAAACTGCGCGCTCGCAAGGTCGAAGTTATTGCCCGTCACGGTTTAGAAAAAGTCAATCTAGAAATCGGTTTTGTTCCCCTCACCGCTTGCGCTCCCCTAGCAGTGGCCAAAGAAAAGGGATTCTTCACTAAACATGGTCTAGATGAGGTGAATTTAGTCCGGGAAACCAGTTGGCGAGGCATTGTGGACGGGATCGCGGGGGGATTCCTCGACGGGGCGCAAATGCCCTCAGGAATGCCCACCTGGTTAACCGTCGGTGGTTATCAGGAGCAACCTTTGCCGATTGTCAGCGCCCTGACTATGACTCGTAACGGTAACGGTGTCACCCTCGCTAAACGCTTCTATGACGAGGGAGTGATTGACGGTAATGCTTTAAAACAGATGCTATTGGAATCCCGGGAGCAGCGCCATATTTTTGGCATGGTTCACCCCTCCTCCATGCACAATTTGCTCCTGCGTTACTGGTTAGCGGCCTCTGGTATTGACCCGGATAAAGATGTTCACCTCGAAACTATTCCCCCGGCCCAAATGGTAGCTGACCTGAAAACCGGCAGTATTGACGGTTACTGTGTCGGTGAACCCTGGAATCTACGGGCCGCCATGGAAGGTATCGGTTACACCGTCGCTACCGACTTAGAAATCTGGCAGGGCCACCCGGGTAAGGCCCTGGGAGTCCGGGAAGATTGGGCCAATAAATACCCTAATACCCATGTCGCTTTAGTCAAAGCACTGCTGGAAGGTTGTCGCTACTGTGCCGAGGAAGGGAATCAGGAAGAAATTCGTCAAATCCTCGCCAGTCGTCAGTACCTTAGTACCAATATCGATTATATCCAACTGGGTGATCCCAACTCCTACGCGTGCAGTCTCGATCAACCGATGAAAGAATATGCACACCATCTGTTCTATGGAGAAGGGGTAAATCGTCCCAGTCGTACCGAACACCTCTGGATGATGACCCAAATGGCGCGCTGGGGCCACATTCCTTTCCCCCGTAACTGGGTAGAAATTCTCGAACGCGTCTGTCGGGTGGGTGTCTTTAGTACCGCGGTCCGGGAATTGGGTCTAGGGGATATTAAATATCGTCGCACACCGATCCTTTTATTCGATGGTATCGAGTTTGATGCCGAGGATCCGATCGGTTATCTCAATAGTTTAGAGATCAAACAAAACATCACCATGGCCGAAGTGGCTATTGATGCTCGTCCTACTGCGGTGGAACCCCGTAAAATCGCCTAACCAGAGGTAAAAGGGGAGATTTTCTCCCCTTTTACCTCTAAAATATGATCCCATTGGATTAAGCCCTGCAACTCTGCCACTTTCTACCTGTCTTTCGACTTTTTAGCGACTATAATTATGTACACCACTACCGACACAATTAACCGAGCAACCCAGACCCCCACTAAAGAAGCTTTTGTCACCATTGAAGGAGTTTCTAAGGTTTACCCTACTCCTAGAGGCCCCTACACCGTCCTCAAGGACGTTAATCTCAGCATCAATGAAGGTGAATTTATCTGCGTGATCGGTCACTCTGGTTGCGGTAAATCGACGCTATTAAATATGGTGTCGGGTTTTTCTTCTCCCACCGATGGCATTGTTAAAGTTAACGGTAAGAAAATTACTAAACCCGGGCCCGATCGCATGGTAGTGTTTCAAAACTATGCTTTATTGCCTTGGTTAAGTGTTTTTGAAAATGTCTATCTCGCGGTAGATGCGGTGTCTCCCAATGCGACCGAAGCGCAAAAACGCTCGATCGTGCGCGAACATTTAGCTATGGTGGGTTTAACCGAAGCTATGGATAAAACCCCTCCCCA
Organism: Microcystis sp. M109S1; assembly: GCF_020247025.1. Lineage (NCBI taxonomy): Bacteria > Bacillati > Cyanobacteriota > Cyanophyceae > Chroococcales > Microcystaceae > Microcystis > Microcystis sp. M109S1. Next base: position 6,948 of record NZ_JADBRW010000221.1, on the reverse strand, counting down.
AATCTCCGGGGGGATGAAACAACGGGTTTCGATCGCTCGCGCTCTTTCTATCCGTCCCGAAGTGTTGATTCTTGATGAACCTTTCGGCGCTTTGGATGCGATTACCAAAGAGGAATTACAGGAAGAATTGCTGAAAATCTGGCAAGATAAACGCTGTACGGTGTTGATGATTACCCACGATATCGATGAGGCTCTTTTCCTCGCTGATAAGCTGGTAATGATGACCAATGGACCGGAAGCAAAAATCGGCGAAGTGATGAATATTCATTTCCCCCGTCCCCGCGATCGGGAGAGAATTATGGAGGATCCTGAATATTATCGTCTGCGTAACTATGCCCTCGACTTCCTCTATAATCGTTTCGCTCACGATGATGTTAGCTAGATGTGAGCATTTGTATTAGTTTGGGGTGCGGTTGACTTAATAGCGATCGCACCTAGACTTTTTTTCTAGGGAAACCTTCTTAAAGTAAAATTATTTCTAAGTAGGGTTTGCTGAATAAATCTAAAAACCTTGTTGGGTAAGACTTTTAGACTTTTTTTACCTCAAAAAGTGCCAACCATGGGAGTGATCAGGGGGAAAATTCAGGGACTTTTTCCCCGAAAATTAGGTAATTGACCACCTGAAAATCGGTAAAACCCATCCCCCATCCCCCATCCCCCAACCCCCAACCCCCAACCCCCACCGAAAAACTTTTTCAGCAGACCCTAAGTAGGGTTTGCTGAATAAATCTAAAAACCTTGTTGGGTAAGACTTTTAGACTTTTTTTACCTCAAAAAGTGCCAACCATGGGAGTGGTCGGGGGGAAAATTCAGGGACTTTTTCCCCGAAAATTAGGTAATTGACCCTCTGAAAACGGGTAAAACCCCACACCCCACACCCCACACCCCACACCCCACACCCTACCCCCACGAAAAACTTTTTCAGCAGACCCTAAATAGAAGAATTAGCAATCAAATACAATAATAATTTTTACTTTTTACTTAATTGATCATGCTCAAACAGATACGGAAACTACTTATCAATTTCGGTCAACAATGGCGCGATGAAAATTTCATGAGGTCGATTCATACCATTGAAAACATAGTTTCTAAGGTTTTATCCGTAGCCTTAATTGTTGTTATTCTTGTTTCTCTTTATGATCTGGTAGTTATCCTAATCAAAGATTTATTTACTACGGAACCCGTCGGTTTTTTTAGCAAAACTTTAATTGAAATCTTCGGTTTATTTCTCAATATTTTGATCGCCTTAGAGTTATTAGAAAACGTCACTGCTTACTTAAGAAAACACATCGTACAGGTTGAATTAGTCGTAGTTACTGCCCTGATTGCCATCTCTCGAAAAATTATTATTTTTGATCCCAATAAATACAGTAAAGATGATTTAATTGCCCTCACCGTGGGAACCTTAGCTTTAGCGGCAAGTTATTGGTTAATCAGAAAAGTTAATCGCGATAATCGTTCTTGAAGTAGTTATTAAGTACCCAGACAGAATTAATCACACCAAATTCGATTATTAAAGACTGATTATCTATTGCAAGAGTGCCTATTTCCTATCCTGATATGTAGCCTATACTCAACGGATTTAGTATTAACTTTGTCCAATTACTGATTAGGGAAAGGGGTAGATTTAGAAAACCTAACCCTTCCAAATATTTACTCGACTCTGGAAATATTACCCGCTTTAATCCAACCTTCGCGACCATCGGACAGACGTATGCGCTGCCATTGGCCATCGCTGCTGGTTCCCACCACACTGACCTTAGTATTATAATCCAGACCGCCGAGACGAGTCGATTCACTGGTAGGTTCAGAGCGCAGACTTAAACCGCTTTGCCATGTCACCCGCGCTTGATAACCGGACGATGTGGTTTCTCTTTTTCTTGCTTCGGGACTGGGTTTCGGGGAAGCTTTTGGTGCTGGTGCAGCTTTGGGAGACTCCTTCACCTCCGCTTGGGGTTGTTCTTGGACGGGAGTAGTAGGGATGGGTTTAGCAGCTTTTTCCTCCTTAGTTTCCTCTTTTTTCTCCTCGGTAAAGACGGGTTTAGGAGGATTAGAATTCATACCGGAGAGAAGCATATAGGCGACAGCAGTAGCCCCACCGACCAAAATCGCCACTCCCATGACAAAACCGAGCATAAATTGCAATAAACCAGATAAACGCTTCATATTGGTGCTAAATTAACTGCTAGGATTAACATTAAAACGATCATCGCGAGAGGCTAGACGAGCTTTACCGGACTTAGCCCAATCCTGTAGAAATTGAATCTGTTCTTGGGCAGTGCGAGCTAGGGGGATAATCTGACTAGCGGCCTCAAGCACATCATCGGTGCTAAAGTCGCGATTTTGACTAAAACCGATGTGCATCGCTTCCACGATGGTTTGTTCGATTTCTGCCCCCGAAAAATCGGGAGTTTCGTAGGCTAATCGCTTTATATCATAACTTTTCAGGTTATGGGGCCGAACTTTCCCTAAATGAACGCTAAAAATCTCCTCGCGGGACTTTTGGCTAGGTAGTCCGACAAAAAATATCTCATCGAAGCGTCCTTTTCGCAACATTTCCGGGGGCAAAGATTGGATGTTATTAGCTGTAGCGACGACAAAAACCGGCGATTGTTTCTCGGCTAACCAAGTGATAAAAGTCCCGAAAACCCGGCTGGTGGTTCCCCCGTCGCCTTTTCCCTCCGCTCCGGCGAAAGCTTTATCGATTTCGTCTATCCACAGCACACAGGGAGCTAAAGCTTCGGCGAGATTAATCATCTGACGGGTACGCGATTCCGATTCTCCCACCAATCCGCCAAATAAACGCCCCACGTCTAGACGCAGTAGGGGTAAGTGCCAATGATGGGAAATAGCTTTCGCTGTCAGGGATTTACCCGTCCCTTGAATTCCCACCAATAGTAAACCCCGGGGATTGGGTAAACCGTAGGCGCGAGCGCGTTCACTAAAAGCACCACCGCGACGAATCAGCCAATCTTTGAGATTATCTAGGCCGCCGATGTCAGAAATCTGCTCTGTGGCGGGATAAAAGTCTAATATCTGGGTTTGACGAATCGATTGGCGTTTTTCTGCCAAAATTAATTCCACGTCCTCTGGCTCAATTTTGCCGTGACTGGCTAAACATTTGGCTAAAACCCGACGAATTCTCTCTAGGGATAATCCTTGGGCAGAAAGCACTAATTCATCGAGGAGTGGTTCTTTGAGGGGTTGTCCGGTGGCAGCGATTAATCGCTGGATTTCCTGTTTAATTTCTTCGCCACTGGGGAGGGGAAAATCGACGACGGTGATTACTTCGGTTAGATCCGAGGGGATAGACAGTTCGGGAGCGACGATAATTAGGTTTTTGGGCTGAGATTTCAGAGAACGGGCGAGATTTCGCAATTTTCTGGCGATGGAAATATCTTCTAGAAAGCGCTGGAAATCGCGTAAAATTATGATTGCGGCGATGTTAGTCGGCAGCTTTTCGACGAATTCAAGAGCTTGGAGGGGATTACGCCGAGCAAAGTTCTCGTTATTGGGATTATCTTGATAACCATCCACGAAATCCCAGACATAGACAGCACGGTTATTGCTCTGTTTGGCAATATCGGCGATCGCTTTTTCGAGACGTTCTTCTTCTAGGGTGGTAACATAGATGAGAGGATAACGGGCCCGCAGCAGTAATTGCAATTCTTCACCAAAGCTCATAGCTATTCGTCTATAGTTTTTGCTATTTATATCGTCAACAGAAAATATAGCAGTTAGCCGTCTATTGGATATTTTAGTACAAATGCTCGGACTTCTTCTCCGCAGCTCCCTGTTCTGGTGTAGTGTTAACGAGTAATTGACCGCTTTTCTCCTAAAGATGAAGTGTAACCTAATTTTGATATCGACGGCCGGCGACCGACTACCCAAAACGAAAACTTCCTACCTCACCATTAGGATAACTGCTATGTATGAATAATGTTATTGACCATGATCGTTTATTTAAGGAATTAATTTCGACTTTTTTTGTTGAATTTATTCAGTTGTTTTTCCCTGAGATTATCAATTATTTAGAGCCTAATCAGATCACATTTTTAGACAAAGAAGTCTTTACCGATGTCACGGAAGGAGAAAAGTATGAAAGTGATTTAGTCGCCCAAGTTCAATTTCGAGGACAATCATCATTTTTCTTAATTCATCTAGAAGCACAGTCTAGCTCTCAACCGGAATTTAATCGGCGAATGTTTACTTATTTCGCTCGTCTGCATCAAAAATTTGCCTTACCAGTTTATCCGATTGTCATATTCTCCTATGATCGTCCGCAAAAAGAAGCAATTCGTCAATACAAAATTGAGTTTCCTGACTTAAAAGTGTTAGAATTTAACTATCAAGTTGTCCAGTTAAATCGCTTGAATTGGCGAGATTTTCTCAATCAAGATAATCCCGTCGCCGCCGCTTTGATGGCCAAGATGAAAATTGCCGCTCGGGATAGAGCAAAAGTTAAGGCACAATGTCTAAGATTATTGGTGACATTAAGATTAGATGCTGCTAGAATGCAATTGATTTCAGGCTTTGTCGATACCTATCTCAATCTCAACTCGTCCGAGGAGATAGAATTTCAACAGGAGATTAGCACATTTATTCAACCCGAACAGGAGGGAGTTATGCAGATTACCACCAGTTGGATGCGCCGCGGTTTAGAACAGGGTTTAGAACAGGGTTTAGAACAGGGTTTAGAACGGGGTTTAGAACGGGGTTTAGCAAGAGAAAGAAATCTAATTGTTCGTCTGATTAAACGTAAGTTAGGAGATATTGATGTGGATATAGAGAGTCGGATTATGACCTTGAATATTGATGATCTGGAACGAGCGGGGGAAGCTTTATTTGATTTTTCGACAGTGGAGGATTTAACTAATTGGTTAAATGCTTTAGATGCTTAGTATTTTTCTCTTAAACTTCACAGAAGGCTGGGTATGGGTATGAGTATAAGCTTTGAAAATGCTATCCAACAAACTCAAGATTTACTAAGTCAAATTGAGTTTTTAGATGCCAAGACAATCACTCAGAAATTTACTGAGTTAGTCTCAACAGAAAATGGAGCTAGAGTTTTTTTTGTTACTTACTTAACCAGCGATTTATCCCATACGGAATATCCTAGTTTAGAAGTAATCACTGCTTTAAAAACTTCCCCGATATTTGTCAATGAATTATTAGTCAAAAATCTGGCTATGTCCACGGCAATGGTCATCTATCATCGCAGTCAAGGAGATAAAGAAAACGCCCAAGGTTCTGAGAAAGTCCAAGAAAAAACTGGTCAACTAATTAAGCAGTTATTATCGCCAGCCTTGGGGGAAAAATTACAACAATTAGCCACCAGTTTAAACACGGGACAAGGAGAATATCAAGCCTTTCTAGAGCTCTGGGGATATGACAATTGCCAACGTCAAGCGATCGCAGAAATTATTCAACCTTTTCTTCAGTAACTAGCGAATTTCGGGCCAAAGCTTTGGCCCGAAATAGGGAGCGATCGGTTCGAGCAATTAACTCTTTTACCTCTTGTTTGCTGCTAAAATGGCTTATTTAAGCAAATCCCCAGCAAAGGCGTTAACCTGGGGGAGTTTTGGCATAGCCGCAACAAAATCAAGGCATTTAACCACTGTACTGGTATTTCTTAGTCAACTTTTGGGAGAGAAAACCCCAAGCCGATGATGGGATTTGAACCCACGACCAATTGATTACGAATCAACTACTCTACCACTGAGCTACATCGGCACATTGCCAATTTCCGATTATATCACGGACAATAGATACAGAGCTAGAAAAATTTTTTTATGAGCAAATCCCCTCGACTCGATCCCCAAAAATACGCGCGCTTGAAAGCGGAAGCAGCCAATCCCTACCGAGGGCTGCGGCAGTTTCTCTATCTCGGTTTAGGTGCTTCTGGTTTTATCGGTGCGGTGGTTTTTCTGGCCCAATTAGCGGCAGCAAGGGACGTAGCCACCGCTTTACCCAATTTTGCCCTACAAACTGGTGTGGTGGCCCTGATGATTTGGTTATTTCGTCGGGAAAAAAAAGCTCAGGGTTGAGGGAGTAGCGACTGATAGCCAAAACGGTCTCTTTCCCCGGAGAATAAAAGTTAACATTAACTCCAGTCTTTTCGTGTTATGATGAGGGCGAGAGTCAAGATTAGTGTTCAAGTTCGTTTTCAGTATTAATCCGGTAAGTCTTTTACTTTAGTATTGTTCGGCTTCTCCCTGAATTTTGTGTCTCCACACCGTTTCGAGTATTGATCGAGGATTCAAGTATTATGTCTATTTTTGTTGGTAATCTCTCTTACGAGATTTCCCAAGAGGATCTAAACGACGTTTTTGCAGAGTATGGCAAGGTTCAAAGGGTTCATATTCCCGTTGACAAAGAGACAGGCCGCAAACGCGGTTTCGCCTTCGTGGAAATGGAAAGTAAAGCCCAGGAAACCGCCGCAATTGAGGCACTGGATGGTGCTGACTGGATGGGACGATCAATTAAAGTTAATCAGGCGCGCGATCGGGAAGAGCGTGCGCCCTTCAATGGTGGTGGTGGTGACAGAAAAAAACGCTATTAAGCTTTTTTTGTAAATGATTGTCGGAGGGTGGACAGCGTTCACCCTTTTTTGTCGGCAATTGCGATCGCAGATCCGCTCAAAACCAATAGAAATCTAAATGTCTGAGTCTCTCCAAAAGGTAACAATTGACATACTCCCACCGTCAAGCTACGCTGTGACGGGGGATTCTTGACCTATCACTATCGGAAATTCCTTGTTCAACGAGACAGCTTAGATTCTCAATGTCTCCATTAAGAATCCAGAGACCGGACTCTCCCAAGGCGTTTGGGTCGGTTTCTGTTTGCCCAACAGTACCGTTGAGATGATTTCCCAAATATTTCAACCCTTTTTTAAGAATATTTATTGCTGCATTATGATCCCTATCTAAGACTGTTTTACAATTGGGA
>NZ_JADBRW010000220.1:0-6211 GCF_020247025.1 Microcystis sp. M109S1 | reverse complement strand
AGTGCCAGCCATTGGAGTGTTCGGGGGGGAAATTTAGGCACTTTTTCCCTGAAAATTAGGTAATTGACCCCCTGAAAATGGGTAAAACCCCACACCCCACACCCCACACCCCACACCCTACCCCCACGAAAAACTTTTTGCCGCAAACCCTACTTAGTATTTACTCAATACCTAGTTTTTGCAATGTTAGTAAACGTTCTTTACTAAACTCATCGTACACGGTTTTCAGATGAGTAATATTCTCCTCCTCGGTTTCTAAAGTTTTCCCATCTTTAACCACTTTTTTGCCTTGACTTGCCAAAATTTGCCAGACAAAACTTACCCCGTCTTGGTTATTAGATTTTGCTAACAGAAATAACTGCTCTAAACGATTGACCAATACTCCAGTACCAATCAAAGGAGAGGCTAAAAAGCTTAATTCCTCATCATAGATCGCTTTCGCTTTCACTGCATTATTAAAAGCATTAGTAGATGGTTTCCGTTCTTGGCAAGTTTGCTCATCGACAGCAGGATGAATATAGCCAATACCAGTTAAAATCATCAGAGCTTGGTAAAGACCATTTAAGTTAATATTTGAGGTTTTGGGGTGATTTTGTAGTTGCAGTAAAGTTTGGGGAGATTCCGCCAAAACCTGACAAATTGGCTGATAAACTGCCTCCTGTAACTTAACTTCTCCCACGGGGAACTGATGCTCGAACTTGATATTTGCGGGATTAACAATCATGGCAAACCGGGTTTCTTGTAGTTGTTTAAGCTGTTCTTGGGTGGTTAAACTTAAGGAGCCTCGAATAAAAATATCACGGCGGAATTGATTGTTAACAAAGAAATCTCGCACCACTTCCCGATAGATTTGGTCGCTAATTTTTGCTAATTTTTCTTGGGCTGCCTGAGAGAGATTGACCGCATCAATATGGTCATTAATATGAGCGGAACCCACATATTTAAGTTTAGCATCCTCTAATTCTTTCGCCACTTCATCGAAGTAAAAAGAATTCCATTCCTGATTGAAATACTCGTGAGCTAAATAATAACGATTTTGTTCCTTCAGGCGCTCGTAACGATTTTTTAAAATTGGATTTTGGTCAAAATAACTAGCATTAGCTTCTAATAATTCTCCTGTAAAATTAAGTGCCTGTTCAATGCGGGTTAAAATTGGTTCGGAACTGTGTTGACCATGACGTAACATTAAAGCTTGCATCGGCATCGCTGCTGACCAACCCGGAAGAGCATTATAGGAGATATAAACTAATCCCCCCACCTTGAGATTGCGGCGAATAAAATTAACTATTGCTTGGCGGTTTTTGGCACTAATCCAGCTATAAATTCCGTGCAGACTGATGAAGTCAAATTGAGGTAAATCTCGCTCTAAAAATTCCTCAAAACTATCATCAAAGAAAAGAATATTCTTCATTCCCGCCTTGGCCGCTAAATCTCTAGCCGTGGCGATATGGCTAGGGTTGAAATCATTGGCATAAAATTGAGCGTGGGGATAGGTAGCTGCTAAAATATTCGTGGTAAAACCCTGACCACAGGCCAATTCACAATAGGTAAATTCTTGGCTAGAATCGGGGGGTTGAATGGATTTAATCAGAGTGGCTAAACCTAATTTTAGGGGACTTAACTCGCCGTAAAAGCCGCTAGTGTAGTTAACTTCCGATACATATCCTTCTGTCCAACTCATGGGTATTCCTCAAATATAGCAATCCTAAATCATTTTTTAAAAACAACTGTATTGATGAATTTTAGGAAAATCAAATTTATGATCATCAATACAAAATTCAAATAAAAATTTGACAATCTTAAAAGACTTGCATAAATACCAGTATTTTCTTAAAAAGTTTTTCCCTTGCAACCAAACATCTTCCACTGGATTCTGTTGTGGAGCATTCGGTGCAAATAAAATACAAGTAATTGGCCATTCATTAGCTTTCTTTCCATTATTTATTTCTTCTAAGAACTCTTTGAACTCTCCAAATTTATGATAGCTTGCTCCATCCCAAATAAAAATCATTCTTTTATCTTTATATTCGTTTTGTAAATGTTTTGCAAATTTAACGGTTGATTCTCCATCTCCCGAACAGTAACCTTCAATATGAAACTTCTTAGTCTTGTAGTTCAATGCTCCAAAATATGTTTGTCTTTCTTTTTCATTTTTAATGGGTACTTCTACTCTACTTTCTGTTTCTCCCCATACATATCCAGTTAAGTCTCCATTCAGCAAGTGACATTCATCTAAAAATAATACTATTATTTCCCCAGATTCGATTTCATCCTTGTTTTCAGCTAATACCTTCTGAATTTCTTTCTTCTTTTTTTCGACTAACTCTTGAGCGAATTTTGGATTACTTTTTTGAGATTTTTGACCACTTATTTTCGCCAGCGAAAACAAATGATAATAACTTTGTTTGGATTTGTAAATAACACTATAATGTTTGCTGATATAATCGATTAATTCATCCATGTTCCAATAACTCTTTGCTTTCAACCACCCGATTACCTCATGGGTCTGGTCATATGTTAAATATCCGATCGATCCTTTATATCCTATTCTAATTCCTTCGATTCCTTTTGTTTTAAATATATTTCTCCAGTAATATATAAAAGATTGCTTGACACAGAGTATTTTGCTGATTTCTTCACAGGTTTTACCTTCGAGGGACATCTTTACTGAGAGCGCTCGTTTCATTTCTCTTGAATCTATTACACTTTTTATAAATAGTTCTAATTCAGCGATTTGTAGTTCCTTGCTTTGCTTCTCCAATCCTGTATAATTCATTTTTTATTGGGTATAATTAAACATTCAATATTATCTTATCACTTTTTTGAAAATAATTTAGGATCGCTATATAATGACAAGTCATAAAATTAAGACTTGATTATACAGGAAAAGAGCCATGTACCCTAGATTTTTGTTGGTGACAGCAAGGACAATAAAGCTATACAATGCCTATTAATACTAGAGTATTAACCGTTTAGCCAAACGATTCGGCAACTGCCAATAAACCCTAGAAGCGATATTTCTCGTGAAAACCGACAGTCTCTTTTACCAAATCTTCCTGCGCTTTCCCGACAGTTTCTTTGACTTAATCGGACAACCCCGGCAACAGGCAGCAAACTATAGCGTTTCCTGTTTACAAGAGGTACATTCTCAATGCTGAAAAGCTTAATTAGCAAAGGTTAAGCTGTGCCTCACAGATGCGAGAACCGCTATATCAATTCACCTCCCAAGAGGTGAAACAACTCTCTTTCCGTCTCGATGGCTTATTTATGCCTCTGGTTGAGGATAGTCAGCAACCCCTCTACCTAGTGGAAGTGCAGTTCCAACCAGATAACAGCTTATACTATCGACTTTTTGCGGAATTGTTCCTATTTTTAAAACAATATCGACCACCCCACCCCTGGCAAATTGTCGTCATTTATCCCCATCGTCGGGTGGAACGGGAACAATCCCTACATTTTGGCGAAATCCTCAATTTAGCAAGCGTTAGACGCATTTATCTCGATGAATTGCCCTACGGAGACAATCCCTCCTTAGGAATTGGTGTGATTAAATTAGTAGTAGAGTCGGAAACAGCAGCGGTGAGGACTGCTCAAACCCTAATCGAGCGGACTAGAGAAGAAATCACCGACCAGTCCAGTCAACGGCAGTTAATTAATCTAATCGAAAGTATCATTATTTACAAATTACCCCAGAAAAGTCGCGAGGAAATTGAAGCTATGTTTGGACTAAGTGATTTAAAACAAACGAGAGTCTATCAAGAGGCACTGGCCGAAGGAGAAGAACAAGGTCTCGAACGGGGTCTCGAACGGGGTCTGCAAGAGGGGGAACGTTTGGTGGTGGAAAACCTGCTCCGAGTCCGCTTCGGTGAGTTAGACCCGGAAATTCAAGCTATTATCAGCCGGATTTTACAACTGTCCCCAGAAGAATTTACCCCTTTACTCCTACATTGTTCCAAAGAGGAACTCTTAAATCGATTTCCCCCAGAAAAGTCGCGAGGAAATTGAAGCTATCACCACCCTTATCAAGGGTAGGGTTAATTCATGAATTAACCCTACTATGAGAGTTGATTGATGAATTAACCCTACTATAGCGGTATGCAGTCGAATGAGGTATACTGCAACAAGCTATAAGTCAGTCTAGGCAAGACTTTGTCTGTATCTCACTCAAGCGAATACCGCTATATGAGAGTTGATTGATGAATCAACCTACTACTTCCCCCAGAAAAGTCGCGAGGAAATTGAAGCTATGTTTGAACTAAGTGATTTAAAACAAACGAGAGTCTATCAAGAGGCACTGGCCGAAGGAGAAAAACAAGGTCTAGAACGGGGTCTAGAACGGGGTCTAGAACGGGGTCTAGAACGGGGTCTAGAACGGGGTCTAGAACGGGGTCTGCAAGAGGGGAAACGTTTGGTGGTGGAAAACCTGCTCCGAGTCCGTTTTGGTGAGTTAGACCCAGAAATTCAAGCTATTATCAGCCGGATTTTACAACTGTCCCCATAAGAATTTACCCCTTTACTCCTACAGTGTTCCAGAGAAGAACTCTTAAATCAATTCGGCAATTGCCAATAAACCCTAGAAGCGAGATTTCTCGTGAAAACTGACAGTCTCTTTTACCAAATATTCCTGCGCTTTCCCGACAGTTTCTTTGACTTAATCGGACAACCGCAACCGGGAGCAGCAAACTATCAATTCACCTCCCAAGAGGTGAAACAACTCTCTTTCCGTCTCGATGGCTTATTTATGCCACTCAGAGAAGATATTCAGCAACCCCTCTACCTAGTGGAAGTGCAGTTCCAACCAGACGACACCCTCTACTATCGGCTTTTTGCGGAATTGTTCCTGTTTTTAAAACAATATCGACCACCCCACCCCTGGCAAATTGTCGTCATTTATCCCCATCGTCGGGTGGAACGGGAACAATCCCTGCATTTTGGCGAAATCCTCAATTTAGCAAGCGTTAGACGCATTTATCTCGATGAATTGGCCCCAAGGGACAATCCCTCCTTAGGAATCGGTGTGATTAAATTAGTAGTAGAGTCGGAAACAGCAGCGGTGAGAACTGCTCAAACCCTAATCGAGCGGACCAGAGAAGAAATCACCGACCAGTCCAGTCAACGGCAGTTAATTGACCTCATCGAAAGTATCATCATTTACAAATTACCCCAGAAAAGTCGCGAGGAAATTGAAGCTATGTTTGAACTAAGTGATTTAAAACAAACGAGAGTCTATCAAGAGGCACTGGCCGAAGGAGAAGAACGGGGTCTAGAACGGGGTCTAGAACGGGGTCTCGAACGGGGTCTCGAACAAGGTCTGCAAGAGGGGGAACGTCTGGTGGTGGAAAACCTGCTCCGAGTCCGTTTCGGTGAGTTAGACCCAGAAATTCAAGCTATTATCAGCCGGATTTTACAACTGTCCCCAGAAGAATTTACCCCTTTACTCCTACAGTGTTCCAGGGAAGAACTCTTAAACCAATTTCCCCCAGAAAAGTCGCGAGGAAATTGAAGCTATGTTTGAACTAAGTGATTTAAAACAAACGAGAGTCTATCAAGAGGCACTGGCCGAAGGAGAAGAACGGGGTCTAGAACGGGGTCTAGAACGGGGTCTGGAACGGGGTTTAGAACGGGGTCTGCAAGAGGAGGAACGTCTGGTGGTGGAAAACCTGCTCCGAGTCCGTTTTGGTGAGTTAGATCCAGAAATTCAAGCTATTATCAGCCGGATTTTACAACTGTCCCCGGAAGAATTTACTCCTTTACTTCTCCATTGTTCCAAGCAGGAACTCTTAAACCAATTTCCCCCAGAAAAGTCGCGAGGAAATTGAAGCTATTACCCCCCTTATCAAGGCTATCCATTAGTCAGATCTTTCTTAACAAAAAGAGAAGAAACTTAAAAAAAGGGGAAACGATTGATAGGTATAGTTTTGAAAGAAGGAATCAAGGTGGAGGTGAGCAAAAAAATGGAGAAATGGGCAGCCCAAGAATTACAGTATGCAGACCTAGGGGACACGAGAAGAAAGAAAAGATTAATCAGTATCGTGGAAAATTTGGCCAGTCAATTTAGTACAAGTCTACCACAAGCTTCGGGAAATCTAGCCGCCGCCAGTGCCACCTACGACTTTTGGAATTCACCCTATTTTCAACCCTCAGATATAATTGCCGCCCAAGCTAAAAGTACAGTAGAAAGAATCAAAGAACATCCAATAGTTTTGGCAGT
>NZ_JADBRW010000022.1:0-9604 GCF_020247025.1 Microcystis sp. M109S1 | reverse complement strand
GTGGTCGAGGGAATCAACAATAAACTTAAACTAATAAAACGAAGAGGCTATGGCTTTAGAAACTTTCGGAATTTTTGGGTTAGAAGTATGTTATCTTGGCATCTTGTCTGTTGATTTAGCATAAAGAGTAACGAAGAGCCAGCAAAGTTTTTCTTTCGACTCCGAATTTCGTTGCCATGTAGAGGAACACTTTCGTCAATTCCCCAACGTTTTTTCAAGTCCGCAATTTGTAAACAAATGCTACTTTCATCATTGTGCTCAATTAATACTCCCCCAACAGCGAAGTAGCTAGCCGAGTCCTTGGGATTCGGCTTGGGACTACCACTCTCATCCATATAAAAGGCAAACGATTGACTCACGAAGATTGAACCAAGGTAAAGACACTGAACTGGAAAACCATCATACAATAATTCAATTGGTATAGCAAAAAATAGGTCATTTAGGACATCTTCAATTTTCAAGCTCTTATCGGTCAAGGGTTTTACCGATTGATCGTCCTAACCAACTCGCTCTCTGCTATAGCTTGTTGTTTAACCAGCGCGATCGCCGATCTTGTAGGGTGCGTTCCCTAATGTGGCTCCTACCGCTCGCTCGATCGATTTTGGGGAACGCACCATGCCCATTGATTGAAGCTGTGGGTTAAAGTGCGGTGTGGGCTAATCTGGCTAACACGCTTTTGGACGTGATATAAAGATAGTATGGGTGACGGTTTATCTGATGACAGAGAATGGATATGTGGGGGATGTCTTTCAGGCATTGCTTACCCCCGCTAAAGGTTAAAATGATCATGAAGCAATAGAATTACTCTAATGAAACTAGATCGTATTACGAGCAATCCAAACCGTATGAATGGGCAACCCTGCATCCGTAATCTTCGCCTTACGGTTCGTCGAGTGATTGAGCTACTGGCAACTTATCCCGATCGAGCAGAATTACATCAAGAGTTTCCGGAACTGGAGGATGAAGATATTCGACAAGCCCTAATTTTTGCCTCTTCTTACTTGGATGATCGCATCATTGAACTTCCTAATCGCTATGAAGCTGTTGCTTGATCAGGGACTACCGCTTTCTGCGGCAACTTTATTACGTGATGCTGGAATCGACACTATCCATGTTGGTGAAATAGGGATGTCTGAAGCTGAAGACTCAGACATTATCCAAAGGGCTAGAGACGAAGGACGGGTTGTTGCTACTCTCGATGCGGATTTTCATACATTGCTGGCACTTGATGTAGCGAATACTCCTTGAGTCATTCGCATTCGGGTTGAAAGATTACGCGCCCAAGCACTTACGAATCTTTTGTTGACAGTAATCCCTGAGTGCGAGGAGGATTTAGAACAAGGATCAGCTATTACGGTTGAGCCAAGCCGTATTCGTATTCGTCGTTTACCATTAGTGCGATCGCCGATCTGGTAGGGTGCGTTAAGGAAATGTAGTGCATCCTATTTTCGTCCTGTGATGATAAAGTTGAGGTGTACCGATACTGATAATCATCGTTGCCCAGTTCCGAATGCCATTACCTCAAATTGTTATTGATACCAATGTCATTGTTTCAGGGCTGAGATCTAGACGTGGTAGTGCATTCCAACTGCTTACCCTTATAGATACGGGACAATTTGATATACACTTGTCAGTTCCCCTTGTCTTGGAATACACGGACGTTTTGTTGCGGGAGTTACCAAATCTTTATTTGAGCAGAGAAGAAGTAGATGACCTAATTGATTTCTACTGCTCGGTTGGTATACCTCATGAAATTTTCTTCCTTTGGCGACCCTTCTTACGCGATCCCAAAGACGATATGGTATTGGAGCTTGCAGTCAAGGCAGGATGTCAGAGTATAATTACATATAACACTCGTGACTTTGCTGGCGTTGAGCAGTTCGGGTTAAGTCTGCTTGAGCCGTCGGAGTTCTTACGCTTGATAGGAAAATTACCATGAGTATTGTTCAAGTTCAAATTCCTGACTCATTACAGAAAAGCTTGTGTGACCTTGCAAGTCGCGATGGAATTTCTATTGATCAATTTATCTCTACTGCGATCGCTGAGAAACTTTCAGCATTGATGACAGAAAATTACCTAATAGAGCGGGCGAAAAGGGGTGATAGAACGAAATATGAGGCAATTTTGGCAAAAGTTCCTGATGTAGAGCCAGAAGCCTATGACAAGATACCGACTGTCTAACTTCACCGTTAGCTTGACTTCAACCCTGCAAAAATTAAAACCCAAAAAGCCATTTGTAGATATAGTTAAGAAATTTCAATATATATGTCTCCCCAAGAACTTCAACAGTGTGATCGCCGATCTTGTAGGGTGCGTTCCCTAATGTGGCTCCCACTGATCCACTGATCGATTTTTGGGGAACGCACCATGCCCATTGATTGAAGTTGTGGGTTTAGGTGCGATGCCGCCCTTCGACGTAGCTCAGGGCAAGTCTTGTGGGCCCAGTTGGGGAATGTTAGCGAAGATTACCGATGTTTAGGTTAAAATAGAGGGCAAAAGTTGCCACAGGGTCAAGCCAATGACAGTTCGACAACCCCGCTACAGCAAAGAAGAATTCGCTCGACGTGGTAATGAGATTTATGAATCTCAGGTACGTTCTCAAGTGGAGGAGGGAAATCAGGGGAGAATTGTGGCGATCGACATTGAAACTGGAGCGTTTGAGCTTGCCGACGATACGATTACTGCTACCGATCGTCTCTATGAGCGTGTCCCTGATGCTCAACCTTGGGTGATTCGGATTGGACATAGAGCCGTCTTCCGTTTTGGCAGTCGCAGCCCGAGAAAACCCGTATGATGTTCGGTGTGGTCAATAATAATTGTGAAGCAATCCTCAAGGTGGCAGTCGGTCGCATTGGCTCACCGAAAATAGCACTCGATGCTATCATTGATACTGGATTCACCAGCTTTTTGTCTTTACCGCTTTCTGTCATCACAGATATGGGCTTGCCTTGGCACTATCGAGATATTGGCACATTAGGCGACGGGAGCGAAGTCGTTTTTGAAATATACAAAGCTTCTGTGATCTGGGATGGTCAAGAGCGGATTATTGATGTGGCAGCTTCTGATGCAGAGCCGTTAGTGGGGATGGGTCTTTTCTATGGCTTTAAACTTCAGATTGAGGCAGTGGAAGGTGGGCGCGTTACAATTGAAGCGCTATGACTCAGCCAAAGTTATCGGTGAAGACGGTCTAACTTTACCGTTATACTGAATCGGTTTTTAATAGCATAATTAACTCCCAATCCAACTTGAAAAACCCGCTCCCTTCTCCCCAAGACTATGAGCAGGGAGCAGAGAGAAAAAACCTGACTACTGACTCCCGATCACCGACAAAACCTATCCCAAAACGATCGAATCGCGCAGGGATTGAATTTCCTCGGTTTGTAAACGCGCCCCAAAAGTAGAAACCACCCGCGAGGCTGCCAGAGAAGCAAGATTTCCCGCCCCTTGGTAACCCATACCGTGGGTAATACCGTAGAGAAACGCACCTGCATACATATCCCCCGCACCGACGGTATCGATCGCCTGTACGGGATGGGGGTCAATTTCCAGCAGATTTTCGCCATCATAGATTAAAGAACCACTGGCACCCCGGGTGATAGCGAATCCTTTGGCAATGGTTTTAAAATAGGCGATCGCTGACTCGATTTCCTCGCTGCCGGAAATAGTCAAAGCTTCCGACTCATTAGCGAAAACGAAATCTAACCCCTTTCCGATCATTTCCAGTAATCCCTCCCGGAAGAAGATCGCCATATTGGGATCCGACAGGGATAAAGCGGTTTTGACTCCAGCGGCCTGAGCAATTTCTCGCCCTTTAATAGCGGCAGCTTTGGCAGTGGGAGAGGTGACGAGATAACCTTCGAGATAGAGATAATCGGCATTAGCGATCGCTGAGGGGACTAATTCCCGTTCAGAAATTTCCCCGGTGATGCCGAGAAAAGTATTCATGGTGCGATCGGCATCAGGAGTCACGAAAACTAGACATTTTCCCGTAATTCCCACCTCTTTTTCGCCACCGTGTTCATTGGTATGCAAACCACAGGCGCGCAGATCTTGTAGATAAAACTTGCCTAATTCGTCATTACCCACTTTACAGGAATAGAAACCTCTACCCCCCAACTGAGCGATCGCTACTAGGGTATTAGCCGCCGATCCGCCACCGCTGCGTTTACAATCAAAAGCCAATTTTTCCATCAACTGGGTTTGACGATTTTCGTCCACCAGCGTCATCACTCCTTTATCGATGCCCAATTCTTGCAGTAATTCAGGAGAGACTTGAAATTCCATATCGACGAGTGCGTTACCGATCCCATAAACGTTGTATTGTTTGCCCATAATTTAGTTGATCGCCTAAAAATACTTTGTTACTGATAGTAGGGAAATAAGGAGCAAAAAGCTAGGGGCTTTTTTCAGCCAGAGAATACCATAATCAAAAATAATGGGTGTGCTAGTCTCACACCCCCAGTAATTTGTGTTAAGTTTTGTTTAACCAAGCAACTTTAAGCCTCATCGTAGGCCTCTAGATCCAACAGATAAAGATAAGATTCGGCTAATTCCTGCCTTTGAAAAGCGATCGCTCGCAACAGATGCCAATCCCGCAAAGCCTCGAAGGGGTTACTATACTCATCTTTTTCTAGTCGTTCGGCTAAAGAAGCAATATCAGCGGCGGTATACTTGGCAATATCTTGATCAGTGAAGCTTATAACTGTCATTTCTGCACCTTCCTCGACCTTTGTTCTATTTCTAGCCTAACATATATTCTGAGTTGAAAAAATGCCTTCCCCGCCAAGTTAAGAACTGTAAATGGAAGGTTCACTGTGGTACAATTCCAGAAAAAAAGCTATTTTTAGTTGATCTTCTATGAAAACAGCCCTCATTACCGGTGCTTCTACCGGTATCGGTGTAGTCTTTGCTCGTCAACTTGCTCAACGGCAAATGGAGCTAATTTTAGTCGCTAGATCCAGAGATAAACTAGAACAATTAGCGGCGGAATTAGAGGAACAATACGGGGTAAAAGTGACAGTTATCGTTCAAGATCTGACCGTTGCCGGGGCGGGAAAGCTAGTATATGATACGGTGAACCAAAAAGGAATCAACGTCGATTTACTGGTAAATAATGCCGGTTTTGGTGATTATGGTGCTTTTAGCGAGCAGGATTTAGCCCGACAGTTAGAAATGATCCAGTTAAATAATCTGGTACTGGTGGAATTAACCCACTATTTTCTCCGTCCGATGCTTGCCGGCGCCGGGGGGGCAATTATCAATGTTGCTTCCATTGCTGGGTTTCAACCGCTGCCCTATCTTTCCGTCTATGCGGCGACAAAAGCCTTTGTCCTCAGCTTTAGCGAGTCTCTCTGGGCAGAAAATAAAGACAAAGGCGTTGAAATCCTCGCTCTTTGCCCCGGTCCGACGGAATCGAATTTTTTTGAGGTGGCCCGATTTCCCAGGGCTTTTATGGGCAAAAACGGCCGGTTAGATTCGGCGGAAGTGGTGGTACAAGAGGCTTTAACCGCCTTGGCAAACAAACGCCCCAACGTGGTAGCCGGTAAATTTGCTAATAAAATTATCGTCAATCTGCCCCGTTTTTTACCCAGAAGTTGGATCGTGTCTTTGATAGAAAAGCAATTCAAGGTATAACTAGGGTTGGCTGAAAAAGTTTTTCGTGGGGGCAGGGTGTGGGGTGTAGGGTGTAGGGTGTAGGGTTTTACCCATTTTCAGATGGTCAATTACCTAATTTTCAGGGAAAAAGTGCCTGAATTTTCCCCCCGATCACTCCAATGACTGGCACTTGTTTGATTTGAAAAAAGCCTCAAGATATTACCCAAGAAGGTTTTTAGATTTATTCAGCAGACCCTAACTAGAATCAAGCCAATTAGAGCAATTGCTGATAGGATTTTAAGGGAATACCTGTACGGTTTCTCACTTCGATCGCCGAACGATAGACACCGTTTTTTTCTCTTTCGGCGACAATTTTATCGGCCAGGGAAAAGTCAAGACCGAGATTGACTAATTCCTCAACGGAGTGGTAGTTTAAACAACGCCAAGAAACGTCAACTTCTTGGCGAATATCGTAGGCAAAGATAACCAAAGGTTCCAATTTTTTGAGATAATTTTCTGGTAGGCCAGCCAAGAAGTGTAATTCTTCTAAATGGGTAAAAATATGTCCTTCATTACGGACAGAAACGATATCATTGGCATAGACAATCGGCAACCCTAATTTATGAACCAGATCGTTGGTGGAACAGCTGTTAATATCAATTTTTTCGAGAGGAGAGGATGACTGTCTGGAATCGGTTCTATTTGCCGAAGCTATTGGATGGGAATTAAGCTGTTGACGGATGTATAAACCCAGGCCGATTTGGGCAAACCAAATTACGATAAAAGACTCTTGTGTAAGGAAAATAAGGGAGATAATTGTCAAGGCAATGCCGACGGATAACCAACTTTGGTTATTAGTTTTTTTGCCAGCATTAGCAATGGCAAGCCCACCGAAAACTGGGACTAAAGATAGCCAGATCCACTCAGAAGATTCGGGAGGGCGAGGAGAGAGATTAGACATATTTTTTTAAAGAGAATCTAAATATTTTCTGCGTTTTTCTTCGTATTCTTCAGCAGTAATAATTCCCTGATCGTAAAGTTTTTTAAGCTGGAGTAAAGTAGCGGTTTTTTGCTGACCTGATTCCGGCAGTCCTCGCTCTCTACTGCTGGGGAGATAGTTAGGATTGTATTTAGCATCAAAAGCTTGATCTGACATGATGATTAAACCAATAAATTCAAAAAAAGCAATGATGCCGGGGATAAAAGTCCAGAAGAAAAGTAGATAGAGAACACCTGCCAAATTCTCCCCTAGATAAAACTTATGGATGCCAAGATAACCGAGAAAAAAGGCTAGTAAAGCCGCTATAGTTCTATTTCTCATAATTTTTGAGATTTCCCTAATTTAGCCAGAAGAAAGTACAAAACCACGATGCCTGTCTGTAATTCCAAGAGAGTAATATAACCCTTGACTAGATAATTTAATTCTAGGGAGGAATTAAAGGCAAAAACTAGCACACCCAAGACTAAAAAAGGCAGTAAACGCCAGCCAGACTTGGGTATTTTTATTCCCGTACTATTAACCTGATTCATGGGCTAATTCTCTAGGTTGGTCTTTTTCGGTGATAGTCGCAAAATCGATCTTTGTCAAGGGGTGGTTTGATTAACTTTTAGCATCTCAACGAGGATATTATGGGCATCTTTGGCTGATTCTAGGGTGCGCTCGAAAGCTATTCTAATTGTTTGACTCTCCCCTAATTTTTCTACTACTAAATCCATGCCTTGGGGATCGATGGAGAGCATTTGAGCGGTTTCTGCATCGGTAATATTACCGTAAACTTGAGCGTAGAAAAGCACGGCATCACCGTGATCTTTGTTCATGTGTTTACAGATGCGATCGCTAATGGTGGGAGTGATAGTTTCAGACATAATATTCTCGAAAAAAATCGATAATAAGGTGGGGACGGATAAAAGCCAGTTCTAAATCGAGGCAAATGGGGGGGGATATTAGTTAGGGTAGCTTAATTAATCGCTAATTGCCAGATAATTTGAGCTTGGGGATGGCAGGTATCAATAATAAGTTTAATATTATTTTCTTGACAAAAATCCTTAATTGTGCATTGCTCTAATTGTCCCACTGAAGGTCAATCGGGGTAGAGAGTAAGATCCGGGGCTACCCGCGCAGTTAAATTGCCTGTTGAGATGAGACAAGAGGCAACAGTAAAGGGATTGGGTGAGATTTAGCTAATCGGATAGGTGGTTAAAATGCCTCTTAGCTTAAAACCCCACACCCTGCCCCCAGAAAAAACTTTTTCAGCACACCCTATATATTTTATCGTTCACAACCGACAACAGAAGCGGTGTAGGTATTACCGATGTGCTGAATACCATTGACAAAAAGATTGACTAAAAAAGGTTGATCATTTGCCCGTACTGTGGCAGTAATTGTTAAGGGTTTATCGGGTTCGATTCGTACTCCATTAGTATTAAAAAATTCCTCGTTAGTTTGATCGCTATACTTGAGAAACAGCCGGATATCAAAGGAGGCAGCCCGGGGGACAGAAACTGTAACGATAAACCTCTGAAAACTTCTACCCCCCGGAACTGCCCAATCGGTATTCCAATTATTACGAGTTATGATAACACCGAAAGGACCTGGAACAGTGGGTTGTGAGACGGTTTTCGTAACTTCACTACCTTCACCCCCTAATAGAGAAAGTGGCCGACAATTTTGCGCGGCTGCCGGTAGATGTGAGCTTAATAATACCGCCGATAGACCCAATAAGCCAGTGATAGAAGTTAATTTCATCATTGATTCCGTCTCCAATTAATAGAACCTATCCAAAAATTATAGATGATCATGACGCTAAAAAAAACGGCGATTTAGCTTAATTGAGGTCAATTACTGAAAAAAATGCCGATAATCAACCTGAATTCTCAAAAACGGGTTTAAAATTGATTCATAATTTCCATATAAATATGTTCTAACTGTATCGTCTGACGGGCGATAGAATCAATATTAATGCCATCGAATGCCCGAATAATCTCGCTTAATTCTAGATGTTCATGTAACCAAAAAGCTAAATCTTTTCCGTAAAATTTGGGAGTAAATCCTAATTGTTTACCTCGATTTATTGCCGCTTCTTGATCCTGGGTATCCATGATAATAATTTCTTTCGCAGGAATATGCTGACGCAGCTGATTTAAATTACCTTCGGCAATAATACGACCTTGTTTTAAAATCCCGATACGTTGACAGAGACGCTGTGCTTCATCGAGGAGATGGGTAGTTAATAAAATTGTCATTCCCTGGCGCCGTAATTCTCCGATTAAATCCCAAATTTCATAACGAGATTCGATGTCTAAACCGGTGGTTGGTTCATCGAGAATTAATAATTTTGGCTGATGAACAATAGCCACGGCAATATTCATCCGGCGCTGCATTCCACCGCTTAAAGTTTCCACCGGACTACGGGCGCGATCAAGCAAATTTACTGCGGATAAACTGCTTTTAATCCGATGACGACGCTGGGTGCGATCGAGTCCATAAATCTGAGCAAAAAAGTTGAGATTTTCCTCACAAGTAAGGGATTTGTACAACAAATTTTCCTGCGGGGCAACCCCAATTAATTCTTTAGTAACTCTGGAAATTGGCAAATAATTAAAGGTAATTTCTCCCGATGAGGGTTTTAATAAATTACAAATTAAGTTAATAGTGGTGGTTTTTCCCGCACCATTGGGACCGAGTAAACCGTAAATTTCCCCCGCTTCAATATGAAAGTTTAATTGATCTAATACTAAGCGTCTTCCGTAATTTTTTTTGACATTATTAATAGTCAGCATTTGTAATAAACTAATAAGGATAGTCAGGAGTCAGGATTAGGGAGTGGGAGACATGGGAAGACAAATTAATCAATACTCTTGCCTTTTCTAACTGATAACTGATAACTGATTACTGATAACTGATAACTGATAACTGATAACTGATAACTGATAACTGATAACTGATAACTGATAACTGATAACTGATAACTGATAACTGATAACTGATAACTGATAACTGATAACTGAT
>NZ_JADBRW010000219.1:0-15461 GCF_020247025.1 Microcystis sp. M109S1 | reverse complement strand
TTTCATTAACGCACCCTACAAGATCGGCTGAAACAGCCCAGTAGGGTGTGTTAGCGTCAGCGTAACGCACGAATTTTGAACATTATATTAAGGTGCGTCACATTTCATTAACGCACCCTACAAGATCGGCGATCGCACTTAGCGATTAGGGAAATTGGGAAAGCGAGTGCGGCATCCGCGATTGATCAAGCCATACCATCCCCAAGCGGCACATTCAATCGGGCGAGTCTCTTGAGGTCGGGAAACAACCGTATAGTCGCAAGAGACATAGCCGTTACCGTCGCTATCTACTGCCTGACAGCTCGCTCCTTTTAGGTCTTCTCTAAGAACGGAATTAACATGGTCTCTCAGTTGATTTTCGGCAAAACTCTTGCCCAAAAAAATCTGTCCTAGGAAAGAAACGGCGCCGATTGCGAGAATGCCGAAAACAATAGTACTGACTAAGAGTTCAATTAGGGTGAAACCTTTGTTAGCCTTCTTGTTGGCGATTTTGAGCAGCAGTTTGGTTTTGAAGTTAGTGTTCATGATTTTTCCTGAATACAGGTGTTGGATTTGCTTGTGAACAATAAAACTGTTTCTATTCGTTTGTTTAGGCTGAAGAGGCTTAACTATGCGTGAAATTTAAATTTCTTTACAAAAAGCTGGATGCCAACTATAGCAGTTATCTTAGCGTTGGGTTTCATGCTTCAACCCAACCTACGTTCAGCTTATATTTAATTCCACCCACCCACTTAGGACTTGTATTAGGGAACGCACCCTACAGCGATAGCGTACTGCTACGCAGTGCCTTCGGCATCGCACTGCCCCGCTAATTGAGCGCCACCAATCGGTATGATTCGTAATTATGCCGCAACCACTGACAATGAGCGGCAAGTATCTTCTGATAGTATTGCCGATCGAGAAGGGATTGGGAAGAGATCGCCAAAATAGTTTAAAAATCGGCCGAGAATTTCTAGGATAGAAGTAAAGACCATCCTTGCCTACTTTTTCTATGATCCTAGCCGCCGAAACTGGACTAAAAACCGCTACTCTAGACGTAAAAGGCATGAAATGCGCCGGCTGTGTTAGTGCCGTAGAACGACAACTCAGCCAAAATCAAGGGGTAAAATCGGCCCAAGTTAACCTAATCACGGAAATTGCCGTGATTGAATACCAACCAGATGCGATCGCACCAGAGCAATTAGCCGCAAAATTAACCGCGATAGGATTCCCCACCCAACCGCGCAGCTCATCGACTCCCCTTGGCCAACAAAATCAACGTCTGCAAAACCAGCAAAAAGAACGGCAACAACAATTATACCGATTAGCGATCGCTTGCTGTTTACTGGTTTTTTCCCTGGTCGGTCACTTACACCACATCGGTGGACCGAAAATCCCCATCTTTCAAAGTATTGCTTTTCACTGGACTTTAGCCACCCTAGCCATTTTATTCCCCGGTCGCGATATTTTCATCGATGGTTGGCGCGGATTACGGCACGGGATGCCAAATATGAACACTCTCGTTAGTTTAGGCACAGGTAGCGCCTATATAGCCAGTTGTTTAGCTCTTGTCTTCCCTAATCTCGGTCTAGAGTGCTTTTTCGATGAACCAGTCATGCTGTTAGGGTTTATTCTCCTCGGACGGACTCTAGAAGCGCATTCCCGTCATCGCGCGGCCGCAGACCTAGAAGCGCTTACCTCCCTACAACCAGCAGTGGCTCACCTGATCGGTAGTACAGATGACCGTGTGGGCGTGGCGATTCCGGTGGAACAGCTGCGCGTCGGGGAATGGGTGCGCGTCTTACCCGGGGAAAAAATTCCCGTGGATGGGGAGATTATTCAGGGAAGAACCACAGTAGATGAAGCTTTATTAACGGGGGAATCGCTGCCGGTGGTTAGGGAAATGGGAGATCTAGTCATTGCTGGCAGTTTCAATCTCTCTGGTGCGATCGCCGTACAAACTCGTCAGGTGGGGACCGATACCACCCTAGCTAAGATTATCGCAGCCGTGGAATCAGCCCAAACTCGCAAGGCCCCAGTACAGAAGATAGCGGACCGGGTAGCGGGTTATTTTGCCTACGGAGTCATGATAATTGCCCTAATTGTGCTGCTCTTTTGGTATTTTTGGGGAACTAGGCTCTTTCCAGAGGTGTTAGGTTCAACCACAGGACACCACGAGATGATTCAATCCACTTCTCCCCTACTTTTGTCCCTAAAATTAGCGATTTCTGTGCTTGTGGTCGCTTGTCCCTGCGCTCTCGGTTTAGCCACACCGACGGCCTTATTGGTGGGAACCAGTTTAGCAGCCGAACGGGGCATTTTAATTAAAGGGGGCGATGTTTTGGAAACCGTCTCGCGACTGCAAACGGTGGTTTTTGACAAAACGGGAACCCTTAGCCAAGGTCATCCGGAAATTACCGATTGTTTGAGTTTTTCTGAGCTTAATCCCCTGGAAATTCAACAATTAGCGGCAGTAGTGGAGAGTGGTACTAATCATCCTCTTGCTCGGGCGATTTTAGACGCGGTTACTCCTCCTACTAACCTGACGGGGGAAGATTTTCAAACTGTGGCCGGATTGGGAGTTTCTGCAAGGGTGCAGGGGGCGAAAATTGTTCTGGGAAATCCGCAATGGTTGGCGCAGAACGGCATTAAAATCGATGAAACTATCCCGGGCATTCAAGAGCTTTTACAAGCGGGTAAAACGGTGATTTATCTGGGTATAGAAGAACAATTACTCGGCGCGATCGCTTTTCAGGATCGATTGCGTCCTGATGCTCAAACAACCGTTAATCAGCTGCAAAAACTCGGTTTAGAGGTGATTTTACTCAGTGGCGATCGCCAAGAAGTGGTGACAGCGATCGCTAATAGTTTGGGTATTAGTCAATTTTATGCCCAAGTTGCTCCTGCCGAAAAATCCGCCTTAATTGCTGACTTACAGACAAAAGAAGGCAAAATCGTGGCTATGGTCGGGGATGGTATCAATGATGCTCCCGCACTAGCACAGGCTAACATCGGTATTGCTCTGGCCGGTGGCACAGAAGTGGCCATGGAAACGGCCGGGATCGTTTTAATTAGCGATCGCCTGGAGGATGTGGTGCAATCTCTGCATTTAAGTCTGGCCACATGGCAAAAAATCCGACAAAATCTTTTTTGGGCTTTGGGTTATAATACCCTTGCTATTCCCATTGCCGGTGGCTTATTACTACCCCATTGGGGTCTAGCTTTCAGTCCGGCCCTAGCAGCAGCTTTGATGGCTTTTAGTTCGGTTATGGTAGTGAGTAATTCCTTGCTTTTACGTCGTCAATTTCCCCCGCTCAAATCGACGCAGGAAGGCAAAAAATAAAGCAATGCCGATTTTTTCTCAATAACTTTTGCGGTTTATTTAGAGCTTGCTGAATAAATCTAAAAACCTTGTTGGGTAAGACTTTTAGACTTTTTGTCAATCAAAAAGTACTGGCCATGGGAGTGGTCGGGGGTAAAATTCAGGTACTTTTTCCCTGAAAATTAGGTAATTGACCACATGAAAATGGGTAAAACCCTACACCCCACACCCCACACCCTGCCCCCACGAGAAACTTTTTGCCGCAAACCCTATTTAAAGCGAAGTTATCTATCGTATTATTGATGGGGATAGGGAAGGAAAAGTTAGCACCCCAGTTAAATCACGGTGATAAGGTGGTATTTTGTCCCCAAGTCTTCATCAGCTGACGAAGATAGCAACGAATAGTTTTAAGCGGTAATTCTGGTCAGGGATTGCCCTTGATAATTGTTGGTAATAATCTGGTGAATAGATTCAAAAAATCGCCGACAACGATTATTAGTTCTCAGGGGTAATTCATGATTTTTTACCAATAAATCAATCTGAAGTTCGGAGCTAGTGGGAGGATGAATAAATAATTCCACTTTCACTAACTGGGGAAAGAGAGCATCGTTAGGAACTTCCGATAAAAGCAAGACATCGGTCCGGCGCTTGATGATTTCAAATTCACCCAAACTTAGGATATCATCGTATAAAAACCCGGTCTGATGAGGAGAAATCCCGACAAAATAGGAACAGGAATAGCGAGCCATGGCAGGGAAGAGATGATAGATTGGTCACGGTTAATCGGTCAAAATCAGGCCATTGAACTACTACAAAGAGCGCTTGAAATCAATTCGATCGCTCCCGCTTACTTATTCGCCGGCGCTAAGGGAATTGGACGTAATCTGGCCGCAAAATGTTTCTGTCAAGACTTGTTAACTAGAGATCGATCGCCGGAAACAAGGGAATTAATCCTGAAACGCTTTCTGGGAGGC
This sequence comes from Microcystis sp. M109S1, assembly GCF_020247025.1. Taxonomy (NCBI): domain Bacteria; kingdom Bacillati; phylum Cyanobacteriota; class Cyanophyceae; order Chroococcales; family Microcystaceae; genus Microcystis; species Microcystis sp. M109S1. The sequence continues at coordinate 11,186 of NZ_JADBRW010000219.1, read as the reverse complement.
AATCATCCCGATTTACTCTGGATTGAACCCACTTATCAACACCAAGGCAAACTGCTCACGGCAAAAGAAGCACAGGAAAGCAATCTCAAGCGTAAAGCTCCCCCGCAAATTCGCATCGAGCAAATTCGTGAGATTACTAACTTTTTAAGTCGTCCTCCCCTGGAATCGGCCCGCTCTGTGGTAGTGATCGAGGAAGCAGACACCATGACGGAAGCGGCGGCAAATGCGCTCTTAAAAACGCTTGAGGAACCTGGAAAAGCCACTTTAATCCTGATTGCTCCCAGTCCCTCCTCTTTACTACCCACTCTCGTTTCTCGCTGTCAACACGTCCCTTTTCAGCGTCTTTCGGAAGAAAATCTCGCTCAAGTCCTCCGCTCTAACGGACACGCTCGCGTTCTCAATTATCCGGCAATTCTCGGTTTAGCCCAAGGCAGCCCCGGAGAAGCGATCGCCGCTTTAGAGTTTCTCGACAGTCTCCCCCAAGATTTACCGCAATCTTTAAGCAAATTTCCCCTAAAACTCTCCCAGTCCTTAAACTTAGGAAAAATTATTGCTCAAACCCTTGACACGGAAACCCAATTATGGTATGTGAGTTATCTTCAGTATGAGGATTGGCAACGACGAAGAGAGCGATCGAGTTTGCAAATCTTGGAAAAAACCCGCCGGCAGCTGTTAGCCTACGTTCAACCCCGTTTAGTCTGGGAATGTACTCTCTTGGAATTAGCCAAGCTACCCACCGCCCAGAAGCCTTAGAATTGTTATTATACCGCTCAATTCCGTGAGGAGAAGGGAAAATGAAGATCAAATCCTTAGTTTTGCTGATTCTGTTAACCTTGACTACGGTTTTAGGCGCTTGTCAGGGAGCAAAAGAAGCCGAAGAACCGAAAAACGTCCCTACCACGGTGGAATCGCCGCAAAAAGACGCAGATGGCGATGAAGACGGGGAAAACCAGCAAAAAGACGGTGATAATGACCAGAATAAAGACGATGACGATGATGATAACTAAATCCCTAGTATAAAAAAATCGGGTGAGCTTTAACCCACCCGATCGCATCTGTATTAAAATTAACCTATAACTGGGGTACAAACTGTTCTTTTTCGGGAACGTAGGCGTATTCAGCCACAATTTGCCGGAATTCTTCCCCATTGATCGTTTCTTTTTCGATCAGCAGATCCACCACTCGATCGATCACTTCGCGATGATCGCGGACAATTTGCCGAGAAATTTCATGGCAGTGTTCCACGATTGATCGCACCTGATCATCGATGCGAGTAGCGACCTTCTCAGAATACTCGGAACGAGTCATCAAACCGCCACCGAGGAACACTTCACCCCCTTGACTTTCTAGGGACAAAGGACCTAAATCGCTCATCCCGAAACGAGTCACCATCTGACGGGCCATATCAGAAACTTGCTGTAAATCGCCACCCGCACCGGTAGTCACCTCATCATAGCCGAAGATTTCTTCCTCGGCCGCCCGACCACCTAAAGCACCGGAAATCCGGGCCATTAACTGCGCTTTCGTGGTTAAACCCTGTTCTTCGTTGGGAGTGAACCAAGTTAAACCCTGGGCCTGTCCGCGGGGAATCAGAGTCACTTTCTGGACGGGATCGTGATCTTTTAAGAGCGTACCCACGATCGCATGACCCACTTCATGGTAAGCGATTAAGCGCTTGCTCTTGCTATCGACTAAAGGAGTGCCTTCCATACCCGCGATAACGCGATCTACCGCATCATCTATCTCTAACAGGGTAATGGCTTCTTTACGACGACGGGCGGTTAAAATTGCCGCTTCGTTCAGTAAATTGGCTAAATCTGCCCCACTGAACCCCGGAGTGCGACGGGCGATCGCTTCGATGGAAACGTCGTTAGCCAGCTTTTTATTGCGGGCGTGAACGTCTAAAATCTCTAAACGACCTTTAAAATCGGGCGCATCGACGGTTACTTGGCGATCAAAACGGCCCGGACGCATGAGAGCGGAATCGAGAACATCGGGGCGGTTAGTGGCGGCAATGATGATAATTCCCGTATTCCCCTCGAAACCGTCCATTTCTGTCAATAATTGGTTTAGGGTTTGTTCCCGTTCATCGTTACCACCACCGATACCGGCACCCCGTTGACGACCTACTGCGTCAATTTCATCGATAAAGATCAAACAGGGAGCATTTTCCTTGGCTTTTTTGAACAAATCGCGCACGCGAGAAGCACCGACACCGACAAACATTTCCACAAATTCCGAACCGGAAATGCTGAAGAAAGGTACACCCGCTTCACCGGCGATCGCTTTGGCTAACAGGGTTTTACCCGTACCGGGAGGGCCAACTAAAAGGACTCCTTTGGGGATTTTGGCACCGACGGCGGTAAATTTCTCCGGTTGTTTGAGGAAAGTGACGACTTCCTGTAATTCTTCCTTCGCTTCGTCAATTCCCGCCACATCATCAAAGGTGATGCCGGTTTTCGCTTCCATCTGGAAACGGGCTTTTGATTTACCAAAACTCATCGCTTGACCGGGGCCGCCGGGCATATTATTAGAACGGCGGAACAGGAAAAAGAGAGCGGCAATCAGCAAAAAGGGGAAAAGTAGATTACCGAGGAATCCCCACCAAGCACCGTCATTCCGCATCGGGTGAGCATCGAAACTGATTTTAGAATCGCGTAAACGGGCGATTAAATCGGGGGAATTGGCCGGTAAATCGACTCGTAGGCGTTGTACTCGGTTTTCTAGTTCTGGATCTAGGGCCTGTACGATCGCGGTTCTGCCACCTTCGTAGAGATCGACGCTAACAACCCTACCACTCTCTAGGTATTCTAGAAAGCGTCCGTAGGTCATGCGGGTAGTGGCGGTGTTATTGCCGATATTACCGGTGGCCGTGGCAAAAGTGCCTTGCCAGAGGAAAAAACCGACCACAAGGGCGGGCAATGTCCACAGTAAAATCGTTTTCCAGGATAGTTTCATGTTTGTTTAGTGGTTCTAGGATAAAGATTTTTGCCTAACTCATTTAGCTGTTTTTGTCAAGGATTTTAGGTTATTTTTTCGAGATTAATCCCCGCAGCCAATTAAATCTTAACTAAATGTAACGTAATTCTCATAATTCTGACAACAATGGTGACGAGAATTTTTTTAGTTCATTTGTTCTAACAAGAGTCTCAGGGTTTCTGGGATATTGCTGTACTGAATTTAAACTGCCTAGAAGTATATACTATATCTATTGATACGAAAATCATCTCCAAAATCCTAGAATTGCTTCTTTTTCCCATATTTGATAATTTTGCTAGATGTAACCAATTAAAGATAGAGTTAGTATCTCAACAAAATTTTTACCCTGATTTGACCTTTATTCACGAGCCAACAGGAGCTAAGTTGGCTGTGGATAGAGATTACTGTTGATGAGGAGAGTGTTTAGTGAAGTTAACGCCGCTTGTGCCACCGATTAAGTGTCAAGGAATTAAAACTAAGTTGGTAAAAGATGTTAAAAATATTGTGTCTGATCTGAGCTTTGGGCGTTGGATAGAACCCTTTTCTGGCTCGGGAGTGGTGGCTTTTAATATTAATCCCAAAAAGGCTTTACTTGCGGACACAAATACTCATATTATCCAGTTTTATAATAATCTAAAAAATCAAGTTATTACCAGTAAAACTGTTAAGCTTTTTTTGCAAGAAAATGGTCAAGTTCTTAAGGAGCAGGGAGAAAGTTATTATTATCAAGTACGAGAAAGATTTAATCAAGCTCCTAATTCTCTAGATTTTTTATTTCTCAATCGCTCCTGTTTTAATGGGGTGATGAGATTCAATCGTAAGGGACAGTTTAACGTACCTTACTGTCATAAATCAGAACGATTTTCTCAAGCATATATTACCAAAATAGTCAATCAAGTTATTGCCATAGAAAATATTCTGATTAAAACTGATTATACTTTTCAAGTTGCTGACTTTCGAGAGACTTTATCTGATTGGCAAAAAACAGATTTGCTCTACCTCGATCCTCCTTATTTGGGGAGACACGTCGATTATTTTAACTCTTGGTCTGAAGAGGATGAAGATTGTCTGGTGACTATTTTAAAGGATATTTCTTGTCGGTTTATTTTGTCCACTTGGCACAGTAATCAGTTTAGAAGCAATCCTTTAATTAAAAAAAATTGGAGTGCTGATAAGTTTTATATCTATACTAAACAGCATTTTTATCATGTTGGTTCCACAGAAAAATTACGTCATCCGATCACCGAAGCGCTCATTACTAACTTTAACATTTCCTTGTTGCCAGAGCGAGGAACTGATTTGCAACAACTGTCATTATTCCCATCGACAGCAGAAAATGAGGGAGTGAGAACAGTCTAGAAGATGCCTAGTTGCTAATTCTCACTCCTTACTATTTATCCTTGGCTTTGGCGTAGATGGTCATTAATTTGGCGTTTGCGCTTTTCTTCGGGGGTAGTGCTAGTAATTTCGCCAAAATCTTGACTACTCATCGAAAGATGGGACATTATCTTTCTTTTGCGCTCTTTAGCAGTTAATTCTGGTGAAGGAGTCACTGGAGGCGGCGCTGCCACGGGTTCCGCTGCCACCGGAGGAGTTTCCACAATTGGCAGCGGTTTTTTGGGAATATAGTCAGCACCACTGGTGCTTCTGGAGAGATGATCGAGAATGCGCCGTTTGCGATCGTCAGTAGCCATAACAATCTTTGCCAGTCTAGTGTGAACTTTTGTAACTATCACCTATTGTCAAACATCCCTATCTCCTTGAGAAGTCAAGGGAGATTTTATTTTGAGGGATTGAAGACATATAAAACCTGCGATCGCATTTATCTGGCCGTGGAACTGGGGGTCTTCTCGCCCAAGGTGATAAGATAAAAAACTAAGTCTTTGAAAATATGACAAAGGATTTATCTATCATGACACCCTCTTTAGCTAACTTTCTCTGGAGCCTTGTTTTAGGTGCGGTTATCGTCCTGATTCCTGCCACTATCGGTTTGATTTTCATTAGTCAATACGACAAGATCAAACGGACTTAATTTAATCTAACTCTAAATGCCCAGACGGATCCGTCTGGGCATTTTAGCTAATTTTGGAACTGGCAAGAGCGATCGCACCGACTACCCGATATCCCTCCGTTTGTAAAACCTGCACAGCTTCCTCGATCGTGGTTCCCGTGGTATAAATATCATCAATTAAGAGAATCGGCACTGATTTCGGTAAATTTTTCCCCAGTTGAAAAGCCGCTTGCATCGTCTTTTTTCTTTCCTCGGCTGCCAGACTAAATAAGGCTGCCGTGTTCTTAATCCGAATTAATCCGCGACTAGCCAGAGGATAACCGGTTAAACGACAGAAACCCTCACCAATGACTTCTGCTTGATTAAAACCCCTTTCCTTTAACCTTTCTGGGTGGAGAGGGATAGGAATCACCGTCAAACGTTTATCGGTGAGGGGAGGACGAAGCAGCCAAGTTTCCCCCATGCAACTGCCTAGCAAAGAGCCGAGAGCGGGATGGCGATCATATTTCATTTTAGCGATCGCCTGTTTTAATTTACCTTCATAGCGTCCCCAGATAAACAGGGGAATAGAACCACGCCAGAGAAAAAGCGGGTTATTCTGACGATAGGACTGTAATTGTCGCCCACAATCACGGCAAAGCTCTCGCTCGCTCTGCCGTTGACAAAGAGGACAGGGAGACTTAAGAAATAAAGCGAGAAAAGGTTCGAGCATGGGAAGCAAAAGTTTTAGCTAGATCCTGATTTCCGTCGTCAAAAACGGTCAAATAATGGGGATTACTCCGCTCGATCGAAAGACTGATTCCTTGCGCTCCTTCGGACTCTAGATCTTGTAGATAACCCCCCTGATGCTGTTGTGCTTCCTCAAAAGAAGCAAAGGGACCAAAATAGTAAATACAGTGGGGGGAAAGGGAGGTAATTTTCAGCCACCAAGGGGTATTATCGTCAGAAATTTTCTTTGTCTCCAAGAAAGATAAAATCATGTTCTGGTAGTGATAGGGTACAGGGATTGCGGGAATCAAGGATAGGTTTTGAGGAACTTTGCCCCCATAATTCCCATTTGCCGGCCAAAAAATACAGCTTCTGGCCAAAGAGAGTCTTTTTATCGTATTAGAGTAACAAGGGGATCGGTCGCAAAATCGAAAGAGATTCTAAAAATTCCCCTCAGCCAAGGGGAAGCGGATCGAGATAGGATAGTAAAAAGTTTTTTTTTAGAAAGCTAAGGGGATCAGATAACTATGAGCCAGATCACAGACACAGATAAGAGTCTTGAGGCGATGAAGAATTTTGCCGAACAGTACGCTAGACGTACAAATACTTACTTCTGTAGCGATCTCTCGGTGACAGCCGTAGTAATTGAGGGATTAGCGCGTCATAAGGACGAATTAGGCGCTCCTTTATGTCCCTGTCGTCACTACGAAGACAAAGAAGCGGAGGTAAAAAATACTTTCTGGAATTGTCCCTGTGTACCGATGCGGGAACGGAAAGAATGTCACTGTATGCTATTTATTACCCCCGATAACGAGTTTGCTGGGGAAGAACAGATAATTTCCCTCGACTATATCCAAGAAGTCCGCGAATCGATGAAGGGGCATTAGTTTAGGGTAATGACAGCCAGCGCTTTTGGGCAAGGAATCGACGAATTTAATCGCCAGCAATTCTATGCTTGTCATGATACCCTAGAGGCTTTGTGGATGGAGTCCGCAGAGCCTGAAAAAACCTTTTATCAAGGCATTTTGCAGATTGCTGTCGCTTGTTACCATCTAGAAAATAATAACTGGCGCGGGGCGGTAATTCTTTTGGGAGAAGGGGTTAGACGTTTACAACACTATCAACCCGATTATGAGGGGATCAACGTGACGCACTTGGTGGGGGAGAGTTTGGATCTATTAAACTTTTTACAGAATCTCGATCCCCAAGCTTTACCGGCAGTGCTAGAAGGGATGAAAAGCAATCAGGAACATCCTCATCCCCACCTCGATCGATCTATATGTTCTCTGCCGAAAATCCTCAAAAGTCATCCTGTCCTCTAAAAAGCTAGATTAGTTAGTCAATACAATTACATCTAAGTAGGTGGGTGTTAAAAATTGTCAGCACCCCCCTTATCAAGGGGGGATTAAGGGGGGATCAAAGACAAAATCTATCTTCAATTTAATTGAAACCATTTACTTATAGGCGACATTTCTATGAGAGCAAGATACACAAAAATCAGAGGATGGCTAGTTTCCCTCGTTTCTGCTGGCTTAATGGTGGGATTGGGCAATTCTCCCCTAGTCAAAGCACAGCAGAACATTGTACCCGGTAATGCCATGACAGTGCGATCGGATATTCAAGAGGCAAACTCAAAAACGGGGGTAATTACTGCGAGGGGTAACGTACAAGTGTTCTATCCTGCCCGCAAAATGCAGGCCACTTCCGCCCAAGCTCAGTATTTTAGCCGCGAACGTCGTTTAGTGATGACGGGTAACGTTTACGTTTTGCAGGAAGGCAACAGTATCCGCGCCGAAACGATGACTTATCTAGTCGATGAGGGCAGATTTATCGCTACTCCCCAAACCAGTCAGCAGGTGGAGTCAATTTATTTAGTCAAAGATAACGAAACTTCCCCCCAACCGGCTGCTTCTCCGACACCCGCACCCATACCTTCCCCTTCCCTCCCCGCTGCCCCAATTATTAACCCGCAGTGATTGGGAGTCAGTAGTCTCCGAGACAGAATTCAGGAGTCAGCTTTTTTCTCCCCACTTCCCCACTTCCCCAACCCCATCCCCCATCCCCCATCCCCCATCCCCCATCCCCCATCCCCCGATCAAGATGACTTTAGTATTAGAAAATATCCATAAATCCTACGGTAAAAGGCTCGTGGTTAACCGGGTGAGTATTACTGTTGCCCCGGGAGAAATTGTCGGGTTATTAGGACCAAATGGTGCGGGGAAAACCACAACTTTTTATATCGCCACGGGATTAATTAAACCGAATCAAGGGCGCGTTTGGCTCGATCAAAAAGAAATTACCAAATTACCCCTTAATCAAAGGGCGCGTCTGGGTATTGGCTATCTGACGCAGCAGGCCAGTATTTTTCGTTATTTAACTGTATCAGAAAATATTCAGTTAGCCCTAGAACAGTCGGGGGTTCCCTTTTCCCAACGGGCAAATCGTCTCTATGATTTATTAAAAGAATTTCGCCTCGATAAGATTGTTCGCACTAAAGGAGCCTACGTTTCCGGAGGAGAAAGAAGAAGGACAGAATTAGCTCGCGCTTTAGCGGTGGGAGTCAACGGACCAAGATTTTTATTATTAGATGAACCTTTCGCCGGGGTGGATCCGATCGCTGTGTCCGAGATTCAAGCGATGATCGCCGGTTTAAGGGATCGTCAGATGGGAATTTTAATTACCGATCACAATGTGCGAGAAACTTTGGCTATCACTAATCGGGCTTATATTATGCGCGAAGGGCAGATTTTAGCGGCGGGAAGTGGCGAAGAACTTTATAATAATCCTCTGGTGCGTCAGTATTATTTGGGTGATAATTTTTTCCGATAATTGTTATTAATAAAAAATCGCTGCATTATATCATGAAAGTTAGCAATTGGCAAGGAAATTTAAGTAGAATACCCGGATTTAGCATCTTAGACCGCTATATTTTTGTCGAGTTATTATTGCCGTTTTTATTTGGTATGGGTTTATTCACTTCTTTGGGAGTGGCGATCGGTACTTTATTTGATTTAGTGCGACGGATTACTGAATCGGGTTTACCTTTTACTTTGGCCTTAAAAATTCTCTTATTAAAAATGCCAGAGTTTATCGTTTTAGCCTTTCCCATGTCGATACTTTTAGCGGCTTTAATGGCCTACAGTCGTTTAGCCAGTGATAGCGAATTAATTGCTTTGAAAAGTATTGGAATTAGTGTTTATCGCCTCATAATTCCCGCCATTGTGCTAAGTTTAATAGTGACGGGATTAACCTACGTTTTTAATGATTATGTGGCTCCAGCTGCCAGTTATGAAGCTAATGCTACCATGACCAAAGCTCTGCGACCAAATCGCAAATCTTTTATTGAAGATAATATTATTTATCCTGAATACGGCAAAGTGCGGCGGCCGGATGGAGGGGAACCGCAAACGGTATTAAGAAGGTTATTTTATGCTGAAAGATTTAATGGTCAAGAAATGCTAGGTTTAACCATTCTCGATCGCACCCAGCCGGAAGTTAATCAAATTATTACCTCAGAATCAGCTTCTTGGAATATTGAAAAAAATATCTGGGATTTTTATAACGGCACAATTTATCTAATTGATCCTAAGGGTTCCTATCGTAATATTGTACGATTTCAACATCAACAATTAGCCCTACCTCGTACCCCTTTAGATTTAGCTTTTCGAGGCCGAGATGGTTCAGAAATGACCCTAAGACAAGCGCGGGAATATCTAGGAATACTGCAATTAAGCGGCAATCCTACCAAAATTAGAAAACTACAGGTTCAAATCGAGCAGAAAATATCTTTACCCTTTGTTTGTTTAGTTTTTGGGATGATTGGGGCAGCCTTGGGATTGCGTCCCCAAAATTCTAATAAAGCCACCAGTTTCGGTATTTGTATTGTCCTAATTTTCTCCTATTATCTCCTATCTTTTGTCACCAGTTCCTTAGGCATTGGCGGAGTTTTAACCCCCTTGATGGCCGCTTGGTTGCCCAATATTTTAGGATTAACTGCCGGGGGAATTTTGTTACTTCAATCGGCTAAGTAATCGAGGGTTAGCGGTGGGAATAAAAATTGATAATCATCAAATTTCTAAGGCTAATTTGTATAAACGACTGCGGGACAAATTAGTAACCTGTGCTAATTGTCTGCTGGCTTGCGATCGATTAACTCCTCCTTCGATAATCTGTTTTAATTCCCGTTTTAATTCCTCGTCGGATAATTGGATAGTATCGAACCGATTGTTGCCCATAACTACGATAGTAAATTCTCCTTTAGGAGTTTTATTCGCCAGATATAAATTAATCGCCTCGGCGACAGTTCCTCGCCAAATTTCTTCGTAAAGCTTGGTTAATTCCCGACCTAAAACTATCTTTCTCGTTGGGCCGAAAGTTTCTCGTAAATCCTCCAAAGTCTTAATAAGTTTGTGAGGAGCTTCATAAAAAACCATCGTTCTCGTTTCAGTTTTTAAACTCTCTAAGCGCTCTTGTCTCAGCTTTTCCTTACCCGGAAGAAATCCTTCAAAACAGAATCTTTCCGTGGGTAATCCCGACACCGCTAAAGCAGTAATTACCGCCGTTACTCCGGGGATGGGAACCACTTCGATCTTAGCTTCTATACAAGCTTTAATTAACTCATAACCTGGGTCAGAAATCCCCGGCATTCCTGCATCAGTAACCAAAGCGATATCCTGACCTTGGCTGAGAATATTTAATAACTCATCGAGACGGGAAAGGCGATTATGTTCGTGGTAACTAATTTGAGGGGTTGGAATATCAAAATGCTGTAATAATTTCCCTGTGTGTCTGGTATCTTCGGCAGCAATTAGAGCGACTTTTTTGAGAGTTGCCAAGGCCCGCAAAGTCAGATCGTCTAAATTGCCGATCGGCGTTCCCACCACATACAATTTACCGAGATTATTCATAAATTGGCTAAAAATAGGCTATTTAGTCGTATTTTCAGTGATCAGTAAACAGTAAACAGTAAACAGTAAACTAAAAACTCACATCTGCTCACTGATAACTGCTCACTGATAACTGCTCACTGAAGACCGATCGCTTTTCTCTGTTCAGGGATCACTCAAATAGGGTAAAGTAGGTCAAGGTATGCTCACCCCTGTCAATGCAGTAATCTAGTCTAAGGAGAACGTCTTAGTAATGTTAACCCTAAAAATAGCCGTTTATATCGTTGTTTCCTTCTTTGTCTTACTATTTATCTTTGGCTTCCTTTCCGGCGATCCTACCCGTAACCCTGGACGCAAAGACTTTGAGTAGAAGACAATTGACAAACCGGTTCTAGGGTAGAGGCACAGGGAACAAGTTATTAAACTTTCCCTGTCTCCCTAGAAATAATGATCATGGTAGTATCATCGGAAATTTTGGGTCTGAAACCCCGCCGTTCTAGGTTGGCTTTACGTTAGAATTAAAAGGCCAGTCTCGAAAACCAAGTGGACGGCGCAGCACCTTGAAAACTCGGCTTAGGGGGTTCCGACCAGAAAAGCTTGGC
>NZ_JADBRW010000218.1:0-6336 GCF_020247025.1 Microcystis sp. M109S1 | reverse complement strand
GTTCGGGGTTTGTTAGGCCATAATGACTGGCAAAACCAGAGATTCGGTCGCCTTGTGCAGGTCAAAGCCTGAGTTGCCCATCGAATTTTAGACCTAACTCCTCGGAATTTGAGAACTCTATCAACATGCGATTACCCTGTAAAATAGCCTCGGTTAACTTTCCTAATTGGGTGAAAAACCTAACCATGCCTACGGGAAAAATTCGCCTTGGCTATATTTCTGCTCACTTGCGTCATCACACGGTAGCGAAACTGTTTCAAGGATGGTTGCAGTGGCGAAATCGAGAACAATTTGAAATTTATTGTTATGGAATAGATATTAATAACACTTTCGATAATTTTACGAGAGAATATCAAGAGCAAAGTGATTATTTTTATCAGTTTGATAATTTAGTTAATATGGAAAGAATTGCCCAACATATTTTAGATAATCAGTTACATATTCTGGTTTATTTAGATATTGGTATGGATGCTCGTACTACCCAACTAGCAGGATTGCGTTTAGCTCCAGTACAATGTGTAACTTGGGGACATCCAATCACCTCAGGATTACCAACCATTGATTATTTTATCTCCAGTGAATTAATGGAACCCGCGGAGGGAGATAATCACTACAGTGAAAAATTAATTCGCTTATCTAATTTAGGTATTGCCTATCCCAAACCTTCCCTTCCTCCCCAGAGAAAAACTCGTTTAGATATGGGATTAGCCGAGGATAAAATCATCTATTTAAACTGTCAAAGTTTATTTAAATATCTGCCAGAAAATGACGAAATTTTTCCTAGAATTGCTCGACAAGTTCCCAACAGCCAATTTATTTTTATCTGCCATCGTAGCGAATTTGTCACCCATTGCTTTCAGTCGAGATTAAGTCAAGCTTTTAATAGGTATGGACTCAATTGGCAAGATTATGGGGTAATGATGCCACAATTAGAACAAAATGATTATTTTCAGCTTAACTTACTAGCAGACATCTATTTAGATAACTTAAGTTGGTCGGGAGGAAATACCACCCTCGAAGCCATTGCCTGTCAGCTGCCAGTTGTTACCTGTCCGGGGGAATTTATGCGCGGACGACATTCCTATGCTATCTTGAAAAAATTAGGCATAACCGAGACAATTGCTACGGATAAAAATCACTATATTGAAATTGCTATCCGTTTAGGTTTAGATAATCAATGGCGACAAACAATCAAAGATTATACTAAAGTGAATATCGATACAGTATTTAACGATCGAACCTCTGTAGAAAGTCTAGAAAGATTTTATCAATCTGTAGTAGGAGAAGGTAAATAAAACTTTAGGGTTACATAGGGTTTGCGGCAAAAAGTTTTTTGGGGTGTGGGGTATGGGGAAGAAAACCAGATAAAGTTCATTTTGTCAAGGATTTAAGATACTCTTACCCGGCGTTTAATCCTCTTTCCCAAGAATGATAAGGAGTAGTAAAATAAAAATCTGCTCCTAGTTTCTTCACGAGACTCTTGATGTCCACAAAATTCTTTGACCTTGTCACAAGGGTCGGTTTTTCTTTTGTCAGGGGGAATCTCTTGGAAAAGTTTTTCGGTGACAAGGGTTGATTTCCGATGCGGTTTTGTTCTTGGCCAATCCTGCCACGCTCCGGAATCCCACCACGCTTACTTTTACTTTTCCCCCCGCTTCGACTCTTTCTTTTTCCTCGTCTGGCCGCCTAGGTATTCTTGATGCTCTCCACAATCTCGATAGTTCTGATAGATCATTTGATAGATGGTTTCGTGACTGAGAGATTCTTGACCGGCTCTTTTCAGACGACCCGCATTGACAAAGCGACTGTTCAGTATTCCGAGAAAATCAAGCAGAACGGAAATTCCGCTCTCATAAAGATGAAGTGTAACCTAATTTGGTATCATCCCCAGACGACCGGCTACTGTTGCCTGTTCCCTAAAACCAGAGACTTCGTACCTCACCATTAAGATAAATGCTATATAAAAAAGACGATTGGCAACCTTGCCAAGAATTAGTGATAAAATTACAACATAAACAGTAATTTTTCCTCTAACCATAATCCCTCACCCCCAATAAAATTATGATGCACGGTTTTATTCCCCCACATCGTTATTTTCCCTATCTTACTTGGACAGATATAGATTCAATGCCGGATAAGGAAAATGTGGTAATTATTCAACCCATCGGTGCGATCGAACAACACGGACCCCATCTACCTATTGCCGTCGATGCTGCCATTAGTTTAGGGGTTTTAGGCAAAGCTTTCGAGAAATTAGATACAAACATCGCCGCTTTCGCTTTACCCTGTCTCTACTACGGAAAATCTAACGAACACTGGTCTTTCCCCGGCACGATTACCCTCTCGGCAGCAACCTTATTAACCCTCATTCAAGAGATAGCTGAAAGTCTCTATCGTTCGGGTTTTCGCAAGTTAGTATTAATGAACTCCCACGGCGGGCAACCGCAAGTTATGGAAATTGCCGCTAGGGATATTCATCAACAATATCCCGATTTTTTAGTATTTCCTTTTTTCACTTGGCGAGTTCCCCACAATGCGGCTGCATTATTCTCGGAATATGAATTAGAATACGGTATTCATGCAGGAGATGTGGAAACTAGCATTATGTTATCATTACTGCCAGAACAGGTAAAAATTGAGCGGGCCGTCCGAGAATATCCTCAAGGTTTGCCAGAAAATAGTTTGTTAACTATGGAGGGAAAATTACCCTTTGCTTGGTTAACTAAGGAATTAACTAAAAGTGGAGTGATGGGAGATGCTACTAATGCAAGTAAAGAAAAAGGCGATCGATTATTAGAATCCGTTGCTAATGGTTTGGTAGAGGTGATCGCTGATGTTTATCAATTCCGTCAACCGAAGTTATATTAATAGAAGATTAATTAGGGTTTGCTGAATAAATCTAAAAACATTGTTCGATAAGACTTTTAGACTTTTTGTCAATCCAAAAGTGCCAGCGATTGGAGTGATTGGGGGGAAAATTCAGGGACTTTTTCCCTGAAAATTAGGTAATTGACCCCCTCAAAATGGTTAAAACCCTACACCCCACACCCTACACCCACGAAAAACTTTTTGCCGCAAACCCTAAATCGGACAGCAAGCTAACTCAGCAATTTAAGCGAAAACTCTGCCATTCTCTAGGATGCCATTCCGGGTTAATCTGGGTTTCGGACGCAATTTTTCGATGACTAAATTTTAAGAGGCAGTATGGAACGCACTTTCTTAATGATTAAACCCGACGGTGTGCAGCGCAATCTGGTGGGGGAAATTATTCAACGCTTTGAAACTAAAGGTTTTACGCTGGTTGGGTTGAAAATGATGCAGGTTTCTAGCGAATTAGCGGAAAAACACTACGCTGTTCATAAGGAAAGACCCTTTTTCCGTTCGTTAGTCGATTTTATTACCTCCTCCCCCGTGGTGGCCATGGTTTGGCAAGGAGAAGGAGTAATTGCCTCCGCTAGAAAAATTATTGGTGCCACTAATCCCCTCAATGCTGAACCGGGTACGATTCGCGGTGATTTTGGCATTAGTGTCGGACGCAATCTTATCCATGGGTCCGATGGTCCAGATACCGCCAAAGATGAAGTTAGTCTCTGGTTTAGCGATGCAGAATTAGCTAATTGGACTCCCGCAATCACTCCCTGGGTGGTAGAATAAACCCCTTTGAGGCAGTCAGGAGCCGGTCGTCAGGAGACAGGAGACAGGAGATTGCTTTTATTTATTCTCCCTTCTCCCCTCTCCCTTCTCCCCATTTCCCCAACCCCCTAATATTCGGAAATTATGACCGTAGAATCCAGCTTACAACAGTTAAAAATAGCTTCATCGGGACGATTACCCAGCAGTTACGGGGTCTATTTTAAGAATACCCTTGTGGCCCTCTGTCATGCTCTTGAAGATCATATCTTGCAAACTAGCAGCTCAGATAGTACAAATAAACCACTGGTCTTAGTCACCTTTCAACAGGGAAAATGGTATTTACAGGAAGCAGAGCGCTATTTAGATATCGCTCGCTCTTCTCGTCATATTGCGATCGCTGCCGTGGCCGATAGTGGTTTTTCTGAGCATAAAACCGGCAGTTTAGAGAATGTTTCGCTAGTCAACTTAGATAATAGCGATAGTTTGGTTAATGAGTGGAATTTAATCATTCTTTCCCCCGATTACGCCTCCATGGTACTCTGTCATGAGTTATCCCCAGAAGAATACCGGTCCGATAGTCAACCCCAAATAGACACGGAGCGAAAATTCTACGGTTTATGGACATTCGATCGCGATTTAGTCGAAAAAGCCGCTAGGATCTTAATTGAGCGTCTGCATCCCTATAATCCCAGTCTAGCGGCCGATTTAAGCAGACAACAGCAGGAAATTAGTCAAAATATTAATCCCATTCCCACGGATTTAACGGGAGTAGTCTCTCGCATTGTCACCTATCTGCAAACCAGTCAACAGCAGTTAGTCACCGTCAGCAGACAAACGCGAGAATTAAGCGACTTAGAAGGACAAGCATCCCGTTTAAATAAAAATTTAGCCGCTAATAAACTGCAAGCTTTTCTAAGAATGGCTCAAAAGGTCGATGAAAGAGATATTGATAATCCCCTTGCTTCCCTACAGGTGGCCGCTTTAGCGGAAATGTTGGGACAATTGCTCGATTTACCCACCCTGAGATTGCGACGCTTACGATTAGCCGGTTTATTATACCGCATCGGTCTAGCGGAGGCTCCGATCGAAGTTTTTAGACAGCGTGCCAGTCAGTTAGAGGGAGCAAATGCGTTATTTTGGCGGGATAGATCGGTGTTAGGCGCACAATTACTCGCCACTATGCCCGAATTAGCCCCAATTCAACAGATTATTTACCATGAGTTTGAATACTGGGATGGTAGCGGTGTTCCCAACGGCTTAAAAGGGGAAGAAATCAGCCTAGAGTCGAGAATTTTAGGATTATCAGCCTATTTTCAGGAATTAACTCAACCGCGAGGCGACCGACTAGCTCTAGATTTAGGAGAGGCCCTAGAGCGCTGTCAAAATTATAGCGGGATTCGTTTCGATCCCGCTTTGGTAGAAAAATTAAGTTCGGTAATTCGTCTGTGCGAAATGGGATGGATGCAATTACCCGATCGCCCTAGTCAAGTCCCCGCCGTCTGGTTAGAATCAGTTTAGGACTAGACTCCGATGAGACTCTGCATGGCACGTCCCATATTAGCCAGTTTAAAAGCTGCCATGGCCGCGGTCGGTTCGTAGCCGCAATGTACCATACAATCGGCACATTGAGGATTGCCACTGGCCCGACCGTAGTTATCCCAATTGGTTTCTGCTAAAAGTTCCCGAAAGCTTTTGTAATGACCTTCGTTGAGCAGATAACAGGGTTTTTGCCATCCTAAAAGACTATAGCTAGGACTACCCCAAGGAGTGCATTCATAGTCTTGTTCACCGATGAGAAAATCGAGAAAGAGAGGATTATGGTTAAAATTCCACTTTTTCTGCCCTGATTTCCAGGGTGAGAGAATTTCTCGGAATAAAGCTCTAGTTTGCTCCCGTTTCAAGAAACTGTCTTGATCAGGGGCCCACTCATAACTGTAACCGGGGGAAATCATCATGCCATCGATGCCCAAAGTAGCGAGAAAATCGAAAAATTCCTGCATTTCTCGCGGTTCTGTGCCTTCAAAAACCGTGGTATTAGTAGTAACCCGAAAACCTCTCGCTTTCGCCGCTTTAATCCCTTGTACTGCCTTATCGAATACTCCCTCTCGATCCACACAGCGATCGTGATGTGCTTTTAAACCGTCCAGATGGACGCTAAAGGTAAGATAGGGTGAAGGAGTAAATTTATCCAGGCTTTTCTCCAATAACAGGGCATTGGTGCAGAGATAGACAAATTTTTTTCTGTCCACTAAACCCTTGACAATTTCATCGATTTGTGGGTGTAAAAGCGGCTCGCCCCCGGGGATGGAAACCACCGGAACCCCGCATTCTTCCACCGCTGCGAAACATTCTGCCGGGGTGAGATGATTGCGGAGGATTTCCGGGGGATGTTGAATCTTACCGCAGCCAGTACAGGCTAAATTACAGCGAAATAGAGGTTCTAGCATTAAAACTAAGGGAAAACGCTTTTTCCCTGCTAGACGCTGTTTCAAGATATAGGAAGCAACCACTAAAGCTTGTTGCAGTTGGACAGCCATTTGCTCACACCAAAAGGATTCTAAGTAATTAGGGTCTGCTGAATAAATCTAAAAACCTTGTTGGGTAAGACTTTTAGACTTTTTGTCAATCAAAAAGTACCGGACTGGGAGTGATCAGGGGGAAAATTCAGGTACTTTTTCCCTGAAAATTAGGTAGTTGACCACC
>NZ_JADBRW010000217.1:0-3370 GCF_020247025.1 Microcystis sp. M109S1 | reverse complement strand
TTCCCAAATGCGTTTAACCGCTATGGGATAGAGAGGTGCGTAGTTCACCCAAGGAGAATTAATCTCTCGAAGTAAAAGTGAAGGGAATTTCTGAAATGGAATTCAGTCTGTCTATATTTGACTATACTTTTACTAACTATATAGCTATTGGCTATCCCCTTATTAGTTCTATATCCTGGGTTATAACTGTTGAGATTGTCTGGGCTGCCACCGGTAAGGCGATGTTTATATTGTTAAGTTGTGTTAATAGCTTAATTTCTATGGTTTTCATAGTCTAAAAACAATAGTTATCCTCTTGTGTGAATAGGAGGAAAATCTAAGCTGGTATCTCCAATTCAGTCGCTCATAAGTGGGTGGGTGGAATTAAATATAAAATGAACGTAGGTTGGGTTGAAGCATGAAACCCAACGCCCGCATGGGTTACGCTACCGCTAACCCATCCTACAAATAATTGTGCCTCCCTACTTAAGTGTCATCACCCTCGAAGAAATTTACTATGGTTTAACCTCAAAACCAAATGCCAGAATTAACACTTGGTTTCAGCAGTTCTTTATTACTGTCAAATTATACCAATTACTTCTGAAATTGCTTTCATAAAGTTAATTTTGTCAAGGATTGTTAAGATGCGCTTACCCTGCTAAAACCCCAAAACCCAACACTCTAATTTAATGATTTAATAAAACCGACCACTGCTGCAGGAGATAAAAACTATGTGTATTCTCGGTTTTGATCCGGGTAAGGACAAATGTGGGATCGCGGTCAGGTCATCGACAGGGAAAATTTATACCCATGAGGTGATAGCATCGTCACAAGCGATCGAGCGTTTAGCCAGTCTCTGTCAACAATATCCGATCGAATTACTGGTGATGGGGAACCAAACCACCTCGAAAAGTTGGCACCAAAAAATTGCCGCTCGTGTCACTATCCCGATTACTCTAGTGGATGAACGCAATAGTACCCTAGAAGCGCGCGATCGCTATTGGCAAATGTTCCCCCCCAAAGGATTACAGAAACTCATCCCCCAAGGTATGCGTCTTCCCGATCGCCCCATTGATGATATAGTGGCGATTCTGCTGATCGAACGTCATTTAAAGTCCAAATAATGTCACACTACAAAATAGACACAGCAAGGTGGATTGACGATGCTCCTAAGTAAAGGTTTTGAAGTAGAAATGTACACCGGAACAGCAGCCGGAGAAATTATCGGTTTATCCGATCGCATTGTCAAGGATTTAGATGGTTTTGTCCGAGAACCGGATAGTCGTAACGTAGAATACACCACGGCTCCCATGACTAACTATGACCGTCTTTTATGCGCTACTTTAAAACCTCGTCTCGCTCTACGGCGATATTTGCGTCGTTTAGGCGATTATACCCTAATCCCTGGCAGTACCCTCTCCTTGGGCGATAGTCAACATTTTTATCGCAGTGACCCTCAAAATCCCTATCATGACTATATTGAACAGACCTACGGCACTAATGTAGTCACGGCCAGTATTCATATTAACGTCGGTATTAGCGATTATGAGGATTTAATGCGTGCCTGTCGCTTAATTCGCCTAGAAGCTCCTTTATACTTGGCTTTAAGTGCTTCCTCTCCTTTTCTCGATGGTAAAATCACTGGTTCCCATTCCCGTCGTTGGCAAGTTTTCCCCCAAACTCCCGCTTATGTTCCCCTCTTTGAAAGTCATAAACATTTTGTCACTTGGACCGAGGAACAATTAAAAATCGGTACGATGCAGAATGTTCGTCATCTCTGGGTCTCAGTACGTCCTAACGGTAGCAATCGTCCCTATAATCTCAATCGTCTAGAATTGCGAATTTGTGACCTGATTGCTAATCCTATTAGTTTATTAGCAGTTATGGCTTTTTTAGAGGCCCGTTTAATTCAACTTTTACACGATCCCCAATTAGACCCTTTAATTTTAAGTCAATTACCTAGCAGCAATCGTAGCGAGGATTTATTAACTTTAACCCAAGAAAACGAACAGGCTGCCGCGCGTTTTAGTCTTGATGCCACCCTGAGACATTGGTACGATGGCCGGGAAATCTTAGCTAGGGATTGGATTAAAGACCTCTATGTTCAAGTTTATCCTACCGCTAAAGAAAAGGGTTTTAGTTGTTTCCTCTCTCCCTTACAAAAAATCCTCCGCGAAGGTAACACTGCACAACAATGGTTAAAACAATACGACCAGGGTATGGATGTTAAAAGTATTATCAAACAGGCGATTATTACCCTAGAAAAAGAGGAACGAGAGTTAGAACATAAATTATGTCAGCATATTCTAGTCGCCTAAATAATTATTTTAAGGCCATGGTAATTAAACCCTGTTGACCGAGAAGAATTTCCCGCAGCAGCGTACAAATTCCCACCCAAATAATCGGAGAAATATCAACTCCTCCCAAGGGTGGGATGAGTTTACGCACGGGGATTAAAAAAGGTTCCGTTGGCCAGGCAATAATATTAAAGGGAAAGCTATTTAAATCTACCTGTGGATTCCAAGTTAAAACGATCCGTAAGATAAATAGAAGGGTCATTAACCCTAAGATAATTCCCAAAGTCCAACTCAATGCGATCACTGTGTCCATAGTCCCTAAATTAAGTTTTTTTACTAATTGCCTCTGTCCTAATATAGCAGTTTTGGTTCTATCTTGAAATAATTATGTTTAAAGGTGGGCGTTGCTGATTTGAGATATGAATCTTCTTTTGTGGGATTTTTAAAACCTAGACTCAAACTAACTTTTGGATACGATGCACAGTCGGCATTCATACCTTGATTCAGCAACGCCAAGGTGCGTAGGACGCACCCTACAATAGCGGCTATCACTTTCAATTAATAGACTTGATCGTGATTACCAATATCAACAAAAACGGCTTTTTCATCGTCTGTAAAATAAAATATCACTCTTTGATTATACTCAATACTAAAACTCCATAATTCTTTAAGTTTGCCTGATAATTTATGAGTTTTGAGAGATGGATCAAACGGATTTTCTTGAAATTTTTCTAGCTTTGTCCGAAATTTTCTTTCTAACTCATGGTCGCCTTGAAAACGTTTTTTGAAGGCTCGCTTAAAAGACTCATCAAAACTAATTTCTATCATTATTCTTCTAAAAACTGCATTAGTTCATCTGTATCTGAGGAAAATTTTAGTTTTCCTTCTTTCTCGTTCTGTTTGGCTACCAAATAGTTTTGATAAATTTTGTCACGTTGCTCTTCTCTTAAAAACTGTTCTAAAAGAAATTGTATCTCTTCCTTTTCTCCTAAAGATAAGGTTTTAATTGCTTCTACGACTTCACTAAATGTCATATTTATCTCCTTAAAGATTTTATATATAGCGGTTCTCGCATCTGCGAGGCACAGTTTAAC
>NZ_JADBRW010000216.1:0-3176 GCF_020247025.1 Microcystis sp. M109S1 | reverse complement strand
TATAAAAGATTGTGCTGCCTATTTTTTCGGAAAAATAGGTTGTAATGGGAGACTCTTTGTTTTCCTGGACAAAAATAATTACTTTTTCAAAAAAACACTTTTCTATTTTTTTGTTGGGTATTTTATTCTCTGGAAGTCCCTAAAATTAATCCGCACCGATAGGGCAAACGCCTCTGGTTCAGACTGTTTGAAAAGCGAAAAATGTCCCTTCGACTCAGACGCAACAGGTTCTCCCGAAATCTCCAAGTGCAGACATTCGGGACATTTATTATCATGTTCTGTCACCTCAATTGCCCTTGATTGCTTTGCCATCATCCCAGTCTTTTTAAACCCTTAACTATAATAATTGTACTGTATGTGGGGTTTGCGGCAAAAAGTTTGTTGTTTTGCTAATAAAGTCCCAAAACCATTTTTTAGCAAAGCTTCTACCGATATTCAGCCAGCCTTAATTAGCTAGAGCAAGCCTCAAGAATTCCTAGCAAATTAACTAAGGGGTTATCTTAATGCTTGCTGCATAAGCTTAATTTTCTTCCTCCACTTCTGGGGTTGGTTGTGGTAAACGAGCGATAAAATCTTTCATTTTGGGATGATTAAACATTTTCTCCGTGTCTTGCAGAAGACGTTGACCCCAGAGATTTTCCTCTAAAAATTTTAGACTGACATAACGACTATCGCTAGTGAGAGCGGCCTGAGCTAATTTGATGCCCTCCTCGGTTTTACCTTGACTATAAATAGCCACCGCAATAGCTAACTGAGGTTCCGGCTGTTTAGGATCGATTTTCAAAGCGGCGCGCCAATCTTTAAGGGCTGCTTCCTTATTGCCCTGTTCGTATTTAACTAAACCAATATTATTAATAGCAGGCCAAAAATTTTTATCTTGAGTAACAGCTTTTTCGTAAGCTGCAATCGCCGCAGGATATTGGTCTAACTTGAGATAGGAATTACCGAGATCAAAAAGAGCGGGGGAGATATCGGGTTTCATTTGCAAACCCGCTTCAATCTGGGCAATAGCAGACTGGTAATCTTGATTCTGAAAATAGGCACTACCGAGGGAAAATTTAATATTAGCGTGGGCATCGGCGGGAGCAAGGGACAAAGATTGATTTAATGCCTCGATACCGAGTTGCACCTGATTGTCTTGCAGATATAAACTACCGAGAATAAACCAAGTTTGATAGAGATGGGGGGCTAACTGCACCGCTAACTTAGCCCGTCCGAGGGCCGCATCGGTACGGCGAAAACGAGCTAATTGGATGGCATCTTCGGCCATTTCAATTCCCGCTTGTTCCATCTGTTCTAACTCCGGTTCGATGGCGTAGGGGAGTAGCGCTTGGGAAAAAGCCGGCGGGCTGCCAGCGACGAAAAAAATGAGCAAAGAAATGATTAATTGAAGTTTTGGCACAGTTTACCCCCGCGATAGGCCTTTTTTAATCAGTCTATCTCGCTTGGGAGTTGTTGGCTAAAGAAACAACAAAGGCAACTCTAGAGACGTTAGTATATAACCAATTAACTTTTGGCTGATCGATGGCAATAACCGTGTTGGGAAAATCAAATCGCCCCCTATTTTGGATATTCGGACTCATGGCTAGTGGTTTTCTGGCGGTGGGAGTGGTTTCTTATCGCTTGCTGCAAACACCTCCTCCTAGCCTAGAATTGGCGAAAATGACCGTTCCTGCTCGACGGGAAACCCTGGCTGTGGAAATTAAAGCTAGTGGTAGGGTGGAACCAATCCAAAGTGTCAACATTAGCCCGAAAAACCCTGGCCGATTAGTGCGATTATTGGTGGATCAGGGCATGATTGTTAAAAAGGGACAAACCCTCGCCGTCATGGATAATTTAGAGGTGTATGCCCGGGGAATGCAGTCAGAAGCGCATCTACGGGAAGCTCTAGCCAATCTGGAACAGGCTAAACGCAGCATTCCCGAAGATATCCGGCAATTACAAGCCCGATTTTATCAGGCCCAGGCCAGTTATAAGCAATTAGAAGCCCGTTTAGCTCAGGCCAAAGAAAGAATTCCGAAAGATTTAGACCAACTGCAAGCTCAGGTACAAGCAGCCCAATCCCGTTTTCGACTAGCAGAAAATCGGGTTAAACGCAATGAAAATTTAGTCCAGGAAGGTGCGATCGCTCAAGACCAATTTGATGCCGTCCTCAATGAATATCTCAACGCCAAAGCTAATTTAGAGGAATCGGTCCGCCGTTTGGAACAAGCAGATAAAACCGCTTCCCCAGAAGTGGCCGGAATTGAGCAGGAAATGATCCGAGCGGCAGCAGCGATCGCAGAAGCGAAATTTGCCCTCGAACAACGCCAAAAAACCCAAGAAACCGAGCTTGCTCGACTAGAATCATCTGTAGCGGCCGCCAGGGCCGATTTAGAGCAAATCAAGATTCAATACCGCGATACAGTCATTACTGCTCCCTTTGATGGCATCATCACCCAAAAATACGCCACCGAGGGTTCTTTTGTCACTCCCACCACTTCGGCCTCCAGTACCGCTTCCGCCACTTCCACCTCGATTATCGCCCTGGCATCGGGATTGGAAGTGATTGCTAAAGTGCCGGAAGTAGATGTGGGTTTATTGCAGCGCGGCCAACCAGTGCGAATTGTCGCCGATGCTTTCCCTGAAGAAGTCTTTGAAGGTCGAGTTATTCTCGTGGCTCCTGAAGCAATTATCGAGGATAATGTTACTTCTTTTGAAGTGAGAATCGGTTTGGTGACGGGATGGGACAAACTCAAATCGAAAATGAATGTGGATGTAACTTTTGTCGGCCAGCAGTTAGATAATGCCCTCGTCGTGCCGACTGTCGCCATTGTCACCCGGGAAGGCAAGTCAGGGGTTTTAGTTGCCGATGCCGAAAATAAACCCAGTTTTAAACCCGTTTCGATCGGTTTGGTCTTAGACGATAAAACCCAAATTTTATCAGGTTTGGAAGCCGGAGAAAAGGTCTTTATCGATCTCCCCGAAGGGGCCCAAGATACCTCAAAAACTAAAATCAGTAAACAGTAAACAGTAATCAGTAATCAGTAAAAAGACAGTAGGAAACTACTATTTAATACTGCACACTTAAAAACTCAAATCTGATAACTGATAACTGATAACTGATAACTGATAACTGATAACTGATAACTGATAACTGATAACTGATAACTGATAACTGATAACTGATAACTGAT
>NZ_JADBRW010000215.1:0-4733 GCF_020247025.1 Microcystis sp. M109S1 | reverse complement strand
TAATTAATATCTCTAGAACCAATCAGTTTAAGAGTCCCAATACCTTTTTTGTCTGTAAAGGTAATATGACGTTTATCTTTTGATAGCTTCCATCCAGATACTTTATACTCAACGGAACGTGAATGTTTTTTAAACTTAGGGTAGCCTTTCTTTCCTTTAACTTGATTTTGGCAATTATCGTAAAACCGAGTAATTGCCCGCAAGGTTCTTTCTACAGCAGTCTGGCAAGCATGGGAGTTTAAATCATCAACAAATTTAAACTCTTTTCTTAATGCTGTGTTGTACCGAAATAACTCTGTTTTGCCAACACCCGGATTATCCATCCAATAACGCAGGACTTTATTCCGAACAAATTGGGTTGTTCGTATTGCTTCATTAATGGCTTCTATCTGATTAGGTTTTGGCTTAACTTTGTATTCTAGTACAAACATTTTGACAATGCTAGACTGGGTATCAATATCTTAACACAAAATTCTTTAAGTTGACACGGCCCCCTGCCAACCGCCTGATGCCTTCGTTGACGTGAGCCAATAGAGCCGCAAGGGATTGCCAGTTATTTTAATCATATTTAATCTTAAAATATAGAATTGTCCCCGCTAAGATAAAGGTAACAAAATTAGCGATAATAATCGGTTTACTGCTCACATAAATCCCGTAGATTAGCCAAAGAAAAACCCCCAGACAAAAGCAAATAAACATAGTTAGGGACAAGTCCTTAGCCGAACGATAACGCCAAGTTTTAATCACTTGGGGTAAAAAGGAGACAGTGGTTAATATTCCCGCCACGATCCCGATTAGTTCAATAATATTCACCGCTTATCCTCTTGGCTTAGTTTCTCTCATTTTAAACTGTTGACTATCTAAATTACTGGTTAAGACGGCGCTCTCGACATCATCGGGTAAAGTGTTGGTAAATGTGACATTTTTTCCCATTGTTTCTATTGAGCGATTACTATCACTGAAGTGCCGATTTGTACCCTTTCAAATAAAGCCTTTATATCTCGATCGCGCATCCTAACGCAACCGTGGGAGACGGCCCGGCCGATGAGATTTTCTTGCGGTGTGCCGTGAAAACCGATAAAATTCGCACCATCGGTCCAAAATCCGATCCAACGCGCCCCTAAAGGGTTGTTTTTTCCCGATGGCACCAGTTGCCCAGTGAAAGGATGTTCCCAGACTGGTTCCCGCACCATCTGAATCACCCTAAATTGTCCCGTCGGGGTTTCCCAACCCCGACGACCGATCGCCACTGGGTAAGAAGCAATTATTTTCTGTCCTTGGTAAACAAAAACCCGTCTTTTTTTTAAATTCAGCAGCAAACGGGTTTCCGTTCGGGTTGCCGTGGTTGCGGTACGGGAATTGCCCAGACTAATCGGGGGATGGAGGAAAAATTCCCCTATTCCTAGATATAAACAGAGAATCGCCACAAAAACTCCCATCTGATACCAGCAAAGTCAAAATTTTTTATCCGTATTCTAATCTGATTGTGACGATATAAAACCACAGTCGATATGACCACTGCGAGATGCTCCCGATCAAATCGGAGTCGAGTTAGGCTAATTCGGTTACACTAATCCATAGCTGGAATATTAACTTTTGTAACTATGACCGCCGCTATTGCTCTCGATCGCGTTTCTAAAATCTATAACAATCTCCCAGTAGTTAACGAGCTTTCCTTTACCATCGAAAAAGGGGAAATCTTTGGTTTACTCGGTCCCAACGGTGCGGGAAAATCGACGACAATCCGCATGATTATCACCCTCACCGAAGCAAGTCAAGGAGAAATCGCAGTGGCGGGGTATGATGTGAAAAAATACCGCGATCAGGTGAAAAGAAATATCGGGGTAGTCTTGCAACAGATTAGCGTTGATGGGGAATTAACCGTCTGGGAAAATCTGGAATTTCACGGCCGGATGCACCATATCCCCAATCCCCAGAGACAGGAATTAATCGATCGCTATTTAGATTATGTCAGTTTAAGCGATCGAAAATCTGCCCTTGCCAAAACTCTTTCCGGAGGAATGAAACGACGTTTACAGATTGCTCGCGCTCTTCTTCACGAACCAAAAATCCTCTTTCTCGATGAACCGACTGTCGGTTTAGACCCCCAAAATCGTCGTCGTTTGTGGGAAGTAATTCGCGATTTAAACCAGCAAGGAATGACAATTTTATTAACCACTCACTACATGGAAGAAGTGGAATTTCTCTGTCAGGATAACGCCACGGGAAAACCGGGCAGAATTGGTATTATGGATGCGGGCAAATTAATCGAATTAGGAACTCTAACGGATTTTCGCACTAAGTATGGCGAGGGTTTAGTTATCAAACAAGTTGGCGATAAAATCGATTATAAATTCTTCCCCACCGTGGCTGATGCCAATGCCTATCTTGACAGTTTGAGCGATAAAACTGGAGTAATGTGTCGCCCTTCCAACCTCGAAGATATCTTTGTGGAACTGACGGGACATAAATTAGATTAAATTCTTGGTTTGGCTGTTAGGAAGTTGTTCAGTTATCGGTTTTTGACTCCGGTTTTTCTGAGATTAGCTGTGTTTAAATCGGCATTTCTTGGCTTTTATCTGATGTCTATTTTATTGTCAAACCTGCTAGAGTCTAGGTCAATTAGCTGAGGCTGTCCCTAAAAACCGAGTTTAACCCTAAAAAAAGAGGCTTTTAGCGGGTTTTAAGCTTTTTGAGCCAGATAAATGGCCTAGGAAGGGAACTTTTTTCCGAGAGGGAGAGTCGTCAGGAACTGGATAAAAACTAGAGTCCCCTCTCGATCGATAGACAAAATTGACGGTAATCGTTTAGAATAAAGCACTGAATACTGACGAGATGACAATTATCCCTATGACCGATCTCCAGACAAAAACTAGATGGTCAACAGCGCGGCGATATTACGAGTTGCTTAGTGTTTTAGTGGAACGTAATCTCAAGGGACGCTATCGGGGTTCTTTTCTGGGGGTTTACTGGTCCTTGTTAAATCCCCTGATTATGACTGCACTATACACGGCAATTTTCGGCACGGTTTTCGCCTCTTATTTTGATAATTCTATAGTTAACTATGTCCTAGCGGCTTTCACCGGTTTAGTAGTAATAAATTTCTTTAATGCTTCCACTAACCAAGCTTTACCTAGTATCGTTGGTAATGGCAGTATTCTAAATAAAATTCGTCTGCCGGTTAGCATCTTTCCCGTTTCGATGGTAGTGGCAAATATTTTTCAATTTGCTATTAGTATCTTTCCCCTTTTGGCTATAGTAACTCTTTGGAAATCTCAAAGTTTAATTAATGTAATTGCTCTGATTTTTCCCGTGATCGGTCTTTCTATGGTTTGCACGGGAGTGGGTTTTTTGGTCAGTACCCTCTACGTTTTCTTCAGAGACTTACCCTATTTTTACGAAATTGTTTGTTTTGTCGCTTGGATTAGCAGCCCGATTTTCTATCCCCCGGAAATTATTCCTCCCTCCGTACAACCATTCCTCCTATTAAACCCATTATTGCCGGTAATCGAAAGTATTCGCCAATTGTCCCTTTCCCCCGGATTACCGGATTTTGGTTTGATTTTTCAATCTCTACTCGGTGGGATCATCATCTTAGGAATTGGTTGGACTTGCTTCCGACTCTGGCGACATTTATTTATGGATTTATTATAAATGACAGAAGTAATTCGACTCGATCAAGTGTCTCTCGAAAGACGTACTCAAGAAGAATTCTCCTACGATCTAAAAAGGACAATCTTCTCTATTCTTGAAGGTAAATATCGTCAACCTGCCAAAAAATTAGTTCTAGATGATATAGATTTAGTCATTAATTCCGGAGCGAAATTAGGTATCATTGGAGCTAATGGCGCAGGAAAATCTACTCTCTTAAAAGTTATTTGTGGTATTCTGGAACCGACAAAGGGACAGGTGAGAGTCAGGGGACAAATTGCCTCTCTAATTGAATTAGGAGCGGGTTTTGATCCAGATTTACCGGTAAAAGATAATATTATTCTCTATGGGGTAATGCTGGGATTTTCTCGTCAGGAAATGAAGGAAAAAACCAAAGATATCCTTGACTTTGCTGAGTTAGAAGAATATATGGGAGCGCCGGTGAAATCTCTTTCTTCCGGGATGGTGGCTCGTTTAGGATTTGCGATCGCCACGGAGGTTCACCCCGATATTCTTATTCTTGATGAAGTCCTTTCCGTCGGAGATGAAAGTTTTAAAAATAAGTGTAAACGACGGTTAAAAAAATTCTGGAATTCTAACGCCACTATTTTAGTAGTTTCCCACGATTTGACTTTAATTCAAGAGTCCTGTAACCAAGCAATTTGGCTAAATAAAGGCCAGTTGCAATGTCAGGGTACACCAGAAGATGTAATCAAGTTTTATTTGGATTCTGTACATCAAAATGAAGTTAATTTTTAATTAAGTAGGTAATCTCAATTAATTGTTAGATAGTAATAATGTATCTAGGTTTTATACCAAATCCGTTTTTAATAGTGTGATTAACCCTCAAGTTATCAATTGTTTCTCCCTGCTCCCCACACCCTGCTCCCCACACCCTACACCCCACTCTCCTATACCTTTTAAACAGGATTTAGTATTACTTAGGGTCTGCTGAAAAAGTTTTTCGGTGGGGGTTGGGGGTTGGGGGTTGGGGGTTGGGGGTTGGGGGTTGGGGTGTGGGGTGTGGGGTTTTACCCATTTTCAGGTGGTCAATTACCTAATTTTCAGGGAAAAAGTCCCTG
>NZ_JADBRW010000214.1:0-8467 GCF_020247025.1 Microcystis sp. M109S1 | reverse complement strand
TCGGTTAGCATTGAAGAAGTTTCAGCATATCCTACTCTTTCTTGTCTTTCGTACCATGCTTGTGTTCTGAGATGGAGAGCTTTATTGTCAACTAATCTTACACAGCCCAAGGTGCGCCGCAATAGCGACTCTTGTTCGGGTGTGGGGTAAAATCGGTAAGAATAGGCTTTCTCCATGGGGAGCATTTTAGCATATATTCCGTAAATGTGCTAATATTTAACGGTAAAGCCGTCGTTCTACGACGGGGTTTCAGACCCAAATTTTCGATGATAGTTAATAACCGGTAATGGTAAGTTCTTTCCCTCGCACCTATAAAATCGCCGTCATCGGTGACGTTCACGACCAATGGGAAATAGAAGATAATTTAGCTCTAGAAGCTTTACAAGTCGATTTAGCCCTATTTGTCGGTGATTTTGGCAATGAATCCCTAGAAATTGTCGGTCGGATTGCTAGTTTGTCCTTACCAAAAGCCGTTATTCTCGGTAATCATGACGCTTGGTATAGCGCCACCCCCTGGGGACGAAAACAATGTCCCTACGATCGCGATCAAGAAGATCGTGTCACCGCCCAGTTAGAATTATTAGGGGTTGCTCATGTGGGTTACTCAAAACTAGACCTACCCGGTTTACAGCTTTCGATTGTTGGGGGTCGTCCCTTTACTTGGGGGGGTTCCGAGTGGAAAAATGGAGAATTTTTGCAAGAACGCTATAATATCAGCAATTTTGCCGAATCTACCGCCAAAATTATCGCTAATATTCAAGATACTGCCTATAATAACCTGATTTTTTTAGGTCACAATGGTCCGGCCGGACTGGGAAAGGAAGCGGAAGCTATCTGTGGTCGCGATTGGCAACCTTTGGGAGGGGACCACGGGGACCCAGATTTAGCAGCGGCCATCGCACAAGCACAGCTATTAGGAAAACAGGTTCCTCTCGTCAGTTTCGGTCATATGCACCACCGTCTCCGTCATACCACTTCCCGTTTACGCAATCCAGTGGTCACTTCCGAAATGGGAACCGTTTACTTGAATGCTGCTAGTGTCCCTCGCATTCTCCACTCCGATACGGGTAAATCTCGCAATTTTTCCCTAGTCACTCTTGAAGAAGGTCTAGTCACAGAAGCATCTTTAATCTGGTTGAACGATAATTTCGAGATTATCAGTAATAGAAAACTTTATCACTCCGGGTCATCAATCGATCGCCTATCTCCCCAATCTTGTTATTCTTAAGTTTTGAAAATAGACCTTTTATTAATCTTATGCGGTACAATCACTAATATCAGTTATCAGATATGAGTGTTCAGTTCACTGATTACTGTTCACTGATTACTGATAACTGAAAAAAGCTCCCCACTTCCTATAGATAGTTAATTTTTTGAGCGATTAGAGGTAAAGCAAGAGCGATAGCAACACTAACAATCATACCGATAAAAGCTTTCAAGGCATCCCCTAAAACCAGTTTACCCGTGGCGGCTAAATTAGGGTTTTCTCTGGTTAAAGTCAGAGAAATTTCTCGACCTCCTAATAAACCTAAAAATACCCAAGTGGTACTCATGGGAATATGATTATAGCTAACAAAAAACAGTAAAATTAGTCCATAAATTAAGTTAATAATTGTTGCAGAACGCAGATCATGGGCGTTAGTTTTGCTAGTGACAATTTTCTCGATTTGACCCCCGTGATTAATAAAAATGATGGTTTGCAGGAGTAGCATAACTGTTAGAGATAAAACTAACCATGTTGCCCCTAACTTTCTGGGAAGATAGGCGAAAATATTAGCAAAATCTTGCATTAACCATTGACTCCAGAGAAAACCGGTGGATAACCACTGTAAAACTACCCAGATTTTTTGAGGTTCTTTATTAACTGTTTCTAGGAAAAAGTTTTCTAATTGATAAATAATT
This sequence comes from Microcystis sp. M109S1, assembly GCF_020247025.1. NCBI lineage: Bacteria > Bacillati > Cyanobacteriota > Cyanophyceae > Chroococcales > Microcystaceae > Microcystis > Microcystis sp. M109S1. Next base: position 6,565 of record NZ_JADBRW010000214.1, on the reverse strand, counting down.
CGATAGATTACTAACCCCACTATAACAGCAATAGCATAACCCCAAGCGGATTTAACTAACATTTCATCTAGAGATTGGGGAGCAAAAACTGTTAAAACCAAAAAGGTTGTACTCACAGGTATTCCCCAAGTGGTGAGAATTAAAATTGCTAAGGGAGGAACGATATAAATCCAAGTAAAAGTTTCTGGGAAGGGAATCATTTCTAGTCGATTATAAGCCACATCTCCCTGATTAATATACCAACCAGCGATAAAAATCGAGGCTAAGATCATACTGGTGTACAGCCATAAAATCCACCAGGGACGTTCTTCATTGGCACTTAAAAAAGTCCCTAAAGTTTGTAGGGAATCGTTGGCAACAATCGCATAAGCTGATAGAATAAAGCCAGCAATCATCAAAAAATTACTCATAGACAAGTGAAAAAAATAAAACTTAAAGTAATACAAATCCTGTTCAAACAGTAGAGAAAAGCGCAGAGGTAGGAGAGCGGGAAGTGGGGTAGTGGGGAAATTTCAACTAAAACCCTCTTAATTTTGCTTTAAAAAATCCCTCGCTAGATAGAAAGCGGCTAAACTACCAGAGACGGTAATTTCCTGCGGATTAATTTCCTGTAAAGGTCGAATAATAACTTCAATTTCCTCGGTAATATCTAACTTTTGTTGACCTGTAGGAGTAGAATTAAGAGCCAAAAAAATATGAATTCTGTTAGTATCTTTAACGGGATTATCGTACAAAACAGCCAGAGGTATTAGAGAATCACTTTGATAACCGGTTTCCTCCTCGAATTCCCGACGCGCTGCCGCAGTAATATTATCTTCACCCGCATCTACTGCTCCAGCGGGAAATTCCAATAAAATTTCCTTAACTCCGTGACGATATTGACGGACAAAAACCAATTGATTATCCCCAGTAACTGGAACAACTAAAACAATTTCAGGACGAATATTAACGAAATAATCATCGATAACTTGTCCAGAGGATAACTTAACCGCGTCTTGACGGACTTGACACCAACGATTCTGAAAAACTAGCTCGGATTTAATAATTTGCCATTTTTTTAAATTAGTCATCGACAATCCTGTGATAATTGCAGTGAAATTACTAAACTTTTTCTCAGATAATTATAGCTATCTAGGGACTATTCCTGATAAAATTTAATTTTATACTCCCATCTCCCATGTCGTTAATTCAATGGTATCCCGGTCATATTGCCAAAGCGGAAAGAAAACTCAAGGAACATCTTAAACTCGTGGATGTGGTCTTAGAAGTGCGCGATGCTCGCATTCCCTTAGCTTCCCATCATCCGCAGGTGGACGATTGGATTGGCAATAAACCGCGCTTGTTAATCTTAAATCGTCTCGATATGATTCCCGAATCTGCCCATCAACAATGGGTAACATGGTTTAAAAGTCAAGGAGAACCCGTCTATTTTACTAACGCTAAACAGGGAGAAAGAGTTAAAGCAATTATCAAAGCGGCGGAAAAAATTGGCGATGAAATTAACCAAAAACGCCAACTAAGAGGAATGTTACCGCGTCCAGTGCGCGCCGTGGTGATCGGGTTTCCCAATGTGGGCAAATCTGCCCTGATTAACCGTTTATTAGGGCGAAAAGTCGTCGCCAGCGCCCGCAGGGCCGGAGTAACGCGACAATTACAATGGGTAAGAATTTCCGACACCTTAGAATTATTAGACGCGCCGGGGGTGATCCCTTCCCGTTTAGATAATCAAAGGGATGCGGTGAAATTAGCCATCTGTGAGGACATTGGCGATGCTGGTTATGATAACCAAAGGATAGCGGCGGCTTTTGTCGATTTATTAATAGAATTACAGTATGAAGGACTTTTACAATCTCGTTACGGGTTGAATACTCTAGACATGACCGGGGAAGATTTTATCGAAAAATTGGCCAATCTCAAATATCAAGAAGATAAAGAAAGGGCAGCCATGCAGTTACTCAATGATTTTCGTAAGGGAATAATCGGGGCTATCCCGTTAGAATTGCCCCCTTCCTCTTGAAATCGCCTGTTTTTAACTCAATAGTTAATTCCCGAATTTGTCAAAATTACCGCCTTTTAGTCCACTGAGCTGCCGATAAGATTAAAGAAATCGGTAAAGTTGCCAGGATCGATCGAACCCTGAAGGAAGATAGGGAATAAACGACAGAGACAAAAAAGACTATGGGCAAACCGACTGGCTTTATCGAATTCCTGCGTGAACTTCCTTCCGAACTTACCCCTCTCGATCGCCTTCATAATTGGGATGAGTTTCATCTTCCCATGCCTGAGGATAAACTCCGCAATCAGGCCGCCCGTTGTATGGATTGTGGTACACCATTTTGTCACACCGGAACGCTCATTAGTGGCATGGCCAGTGGTTGCCCGATTAATAACCTGATTCCCGAATGGAATGATTTAATCTATCGAGGATTGTGGCGAGAAGCCCTCGATCGCCTTCATAAAACCAATAATTTCCCCGAATTTACCGGTAGAGTCTGCCCCGCTCCCTGTGAGGGTTCCTGTGTTCTCGGTATTCATAATCCCCCCGTTACGATCAAAAATATTGAATGTTCAATTATCGACAAAGGTTGGGAATCCGGTTGGATTACTGCCAATCCCCCCGCAATCCGTACCGGCAAAAAAGTGGCCGTCATCGGTTCAGGACCTGCGGGATTGGCGGCCGCCGACCAGTTAAATAAAGCCGGTCACTGGGTGACAGTTTATGAACGGGCCGATCGTCCCGGGGGGCTGTTAATGTACGGTATCCCCAACATGAAGTTAGATAAGGAAGAAGTGGTTCTGCGTCGTCTCCAGATACTCGCACAGGAAGGGGTAAAAATGGTCTGTAGCACGGAAGTGGGCAAGGATATCAGCGCCCAAGACCTATTAAACGAATACGATGCCGTCGTTATCTGTACCGGGGCCACCAAACCCCGGGATTTAAACATCGAAGGTCGCCAATTAAAGGGCATTCACTTCGCCATGGAGTTTCTCACCGCTAATACAAAGGCACTATTAGACGGACAGCCCGGGGAGGATTTTATCTCGGCCGCGGGTAAAGACGTGGTAATTATCGGCGGTGGCGACACGGGAACCGACTGTGTGGGGACTTCCCTGCGTCATAACTGCCGTAGCGTCACCCAATTAGAGATCATGCCGCAACCGCCCCGAGAACGGGCCGCCGATAATCCCTGGCCCGAATGGCCGAAAATCTACCGTATGGACTATGGACAAGAGGAAGCGGCCGCACGTTTTGGCGATGACCCCCGGGTTTATACCACCACGGCGACTAAATTCGAGGGGGATAGCGAGGGCAACGTCACAGGGATTCACACGGTACAGGTGGAATGGCAACGCAACGAAAAAGGGCAGTTTATCCCCCAACCGGTAGCAGGAACAGAAAAAGTCATCCCGACGCAATTGGTTCTATTGGCCATGGGATTTTTGGGACCAGAACAGCCTTTACTCGATGATTTAGGCTTAGAAAAGGATGCCCGCAGCAATATCAAGGCCGAACACGGTCAATTTGCCACTAGCTTACCGAAAGTCTTTGCAGCAGGGGATTGTCGTCGTGGTCAAAGTTTGGTGGTTTGGGCGATTAATGAAGGTCGCGGGGCTGCCAGGGAATGCGATCGCTTTTTGATGGGGGCGACGGACTTACCTTAAACCAGTAGTTACTGTTTTCCCCTTGTTATAGTCATGTCCAAAAAGAGGCCTCAGCCATAGCCATCAAAACCCAACCGCCGGTCAAACCCTCTCAATCTGAACAGGAGGAGCGAGGAAACAATTGTCCCTATTGCCTATCTAGACAATCGCTCCCTGTTTAAACCGTTGCCACCGATGAATCAAGCACCAACTGTTCATTGGTGGGTAACTCCAGACAATAACCCGCACCGTAAACGGTTTTAATATAGCGAGGATGACGGGGATCGGGTTCTAGTTTCGTTCTCAGATGGCGAATATGAACGCGAATAGTCTCGATATCATCATCGGGATCGTATCCCCAGACCTCCTTGAGAATATCACTAGGGGAAACGGTTTGACCGTGACGTTGGAGAAGACAGTGGAGTAACTCGAATTCTAGATGGGTTAACTTGACCACACTGTCAAACCAGACCGCTTCAAAACGTTCGGGAACAAGGGTTAAAGGTCCAAAACTGAGTATTTCTGAGTGTTTAGCGGCTTGGGGAATGCGATCGGTGCGTCTAAGCAGGGCGCGCACCCTAGCTAACATTTCCTCCACCTCGAAAGGTTTGGTCAGGTAATCATCAGCACCCGCATTAAAACCTTCCACTTTATCTTGGGTTTGTCCTAAGGCTGTGAGCATCAAAATCGGGATGTCGGACGTGCGTTCATCTCGTCGCAAACGCTGACAGACAGTAAAACCATCGACTTTGGGCAGCATTAAATCCAGCATGATTAAATCGGGTTGTAACTGGACGGCCAAGGCCTGGCCTTTAATCCCGTCCTCTGCCGGATTAACGTCATAACCCGCCATCTCCAAGTTGATGGAGACTAATTCCGCGATCGCAGGATCATCATCGATTACAAGTATTCGGGGCATTACCAGAGTGTTATGACTAAGGGTTTGGGTAGGGAGTTGCTAAATGTGTTCTCGCTGACATCGCAACTAGGGCTTTGTCTCTCAAGGGCTTGAGTTTAGCACAACTTGACATCCTCACCGCCGTAAACGAGCGGTGATTCCTCACCACGCCACCTTTTTAGGATGGTCGTTGAATGGGGTTGACGCTTCACAGGATGCTGCTACCTTAGCGGTAGTCTTATGCCTTCCTCCACGTCCGTTTTGATTGTCCGAATGCCCTCCGGCCACTTTGAACAAGTCGAAAAAATCTCCTGTTCAACCTTATTTCCTAGAAAGTTTTACTCGTTCAAGGCCGAATTTGACTTCTTTTCTGAACGAAACCCCCTACTATCTGTGGTCAAGGTTCAGTTTTTAGCTTGGTTATCGCTTTTTCCATTGTAGCTTAAAGCCGTCCTAAAAGGACGGGGTTTTCAACCCAAATTTTCGATAAGTCTCCTGAATGTTAAGAATTTCTAAGAAGTGTGAACAGTCTTGGTCGAGAATTGATATTGGCGCTAGATTACACCCTCTCTCTCACCAAGATCAACTAGGGAGCCGTTTTTCACTAATCTTTACAATTGCGCCATCTCGATCGATATCGGTTTCAACCGGACTGAAAGTCCTTCTAGAGCTAAATTTCTCCCCTAAGCTCCCCCGGCGGCACTGTAAAAATTCTTAATAAAATTACCGATCAATTCAGTTTAATCTACCAAAATAGGCGGTTTTAGTAAGCATCTGTAACCAACCCGATCCATTCTACTCATCCCAACAGGTGATCATAATATGAGCGTTAATTTATCAACTCAACTGCGGGAAGGCACGAAAAAATCCCACACCATGGCAGAAAACGTCGGTTTTGTCAAGTGTTTTCTCAAAGGTGTGGTAGAAAAAACTTCCTATCGCAAACTGGTGGCTAACCTCTACTTCGTCTATTCGGCCATGGAGGAGGAGATGGAAAAACTTCCTAGTCATCCCGTCGTTTCTAAAATCTGTTTTCCTGAACTCAATCGCAAAAATGCGCTGGAACAGGATTTATATTTTTATTATGGTCCCAATTGGCGCAACGAGATCGCTTTATCTCCCGCAGGTCAAGCCTACGTTGACCGGATTCGGGAAATCGCCACAACAGAACCCGAATTATTAGTCGCTCATTCCTATACCCGTTATCTCGGCGATCTGTCCGGGGGGCAAATCTTGAAAAAAATCGCCGAAAAAGCGATGAATCTGGAAACTGGTGGCACGGCTTTCTATGATTTTAAAGATATTCCCGACGAAAAAGCCTATAAAAACCACTATCGTCAAACCCTCGACGATTTACCCGTGGAGCAAGCCATGGCCGATCGCATTGTCACCGAAGCTAACGCCGCTTTTGGCATGAACATGAAAATGTTCCAAGAGTTGGAAGGTAATCTGATCAAAGCGATCGGAATTATGCTCTTTAATACTCTTACCCGTCGTCGCAGCACCGGCAGCACCGAAACTGGATTGGCTACCGCCGAATAGTAGTCAAGAAAACCTAAAAAAAACGGATAATTCTAGAATTGGGGTAATGGTTAGCCATGATTATTATCTGAATTTCGGAGTTATCCGTTATATTTTTGCTTTTTTGATTTATTCTCCCCTCTCCCCACACCCGTTCGGCTGAGCGTTCGACAAAAGCTCACGCCATTACGCAGTGTCAATCTAGGGCATGGACTCAATCCAACCTGGTTTTACGCTGACGGAGCGCGATCGCTATCCCATCTCGATCATTGGCAACAGGCTCTAAAAATTCCCATTGACCACATTTTCGTCAGCAAAAATGTCAGGGTTGATCAGGTCATCACACTGCCTTCGGGTGTATCTGATCATCGAAAATTTTGGGTGGGAAACCCCGCCGTTCTAGGTTGGCTTTACGTTAGAATTAAAAAGACCGTCTCGAAAACCAAGTGGGCGGACAGCACCTTGAAAACTCGGCTTAGGGGGTTCCGTTCAGAAAAGCTTGTC
>NZ_JADBRW010000213.1:0-4076 GCF_020247025.1 Microcystis sp. M109S1 | reverse complement strand
CAGGTGGTCAATTACCTAATTTTCAGGGAAAAAGTCCCGGAATTTTCCCCCCAATCACTCCAAGGGTCGGCACTTTTTGAGGGAAAAAAAGTCTAAAAACCTTGTTGGATAAGGTTTTTAGATTTATTCAGCAAACCCTACTTAGCGGTGAACTATCTTGTTTAATCTAGACTAAATCGAACCCCTACCCCCTTGCTTCAATCCATGCTCGCATTTTACCCGGATTGTTCAATCCGTAGGGATCGACGAGTTTTTTAAATTCTAGTTGTAGCGGATTAATCTGTCTGCTGCCGCCATCTTCCATGATATAAGTGTGAGGATTGGCAATGGCTGCCCCCTGTTGTTCATAGATAGCAATAATCTCATTTAATCGAGTTTCTGTGGTAAATTCTAGCAAGGGAAGACCGGCGGGAATAACTTTACCTTGAAATTTCAAAAATTCTAGGTGCATCATTATTTCCTCACCAAAATAATTATAGAGTTTCTCTACCGTGGCTAGATTAAAATAAAAAGCTTGTAGATAAGTTATTTTGGGGTTAAAACTACGCGCATGGAGAGTGGTATGATTCCAAGTAAATTCTAAGATACTATGGCCTTTTTGGGTTTCTTCTGGCGTTTTATAGTAAGTAAGTTCACCATTATATTCTTTAATTAAAGACTCTAATGCAACTCGATCGCCCGCCGATACTATTAACAAAACTGCCGCTTTTCCTGTGGTTAAATAATCCTTAAGAGCAGTAAAATAAGCGGGAATTGGCCAAGAGTGAACACTAACCATTTTCTTGACAATGCCATCACTATCACTGAGAGCTTGACCGAATTTAGCGGCGGTGATAAAATCGGCAAAAGTAACGATAAATTCTGCCCAAGGATAACAGGGAGCGAGGGCTATTTCTAACTCGGTAATAATGCCATTTGTTCCGTAGGCATGATTGACTTTTTCTACCTCATTCCCCCGTAGTTCGATAATTTTTGGTTCCGCTTCTAGGGTGACTAATTGCACTGCTTGCAGATTGCCCCTATCCTTCAATTGTCCATAATTAATCGAACCCATGCCCACACTGCCACCCCCGATAAAACCGCCAATTGTCGCCGTCCGATAGGTAGAGGGAGCCATTCTTAATTCCCAACCGATTTCGCGAGCTTGTTTATCAAAAAATGCCATTTTTACCCCCGCTTCTACCCGGGCTGTACCCGGTTCGATCGAGATAATTTTTGTTAGTTTGGTTGTGTCTAAAATTACTCCTCCCTGCAAGGGAACACATTGACCATAATTACCTGTACCCGCACCTCTGACAGTTAAAGGAATTTGGTATTTAACGCAGGTTTTAGCGATGTCAATAACCTCTTGGCTATTCTGGGGACGAATGACTAAATCAGCCCGTTTATCTCGCAGTTGTGCCTCTAAAATGGGACTAAAATGATAATAATCTAAGGAAAGTTTCGCCACTTGCCCCGGATCGGTGATAATTTCTAGATGGGAAAGTTCTTGAATGAGATTTTGACAGTTAGATTTCATGGTTAGGTAGGGTTTGCTGAAAAAGTTATTGGTGGGGTTAGGATTCAGGATTCAGGATTCAGGATTCAGTCCCGATGAAAAAATTTTCACCACCAGAGATGAAATAGGTTTCCTTCCCTACACCCCACACCCCACACCTCACATCCTACACCCCACATCCTACACCCCACACCCTACACCCCAATCAGCGATCGCCGCTTGGGGAAAAATTAAAAACCGATCGCCTAGGCGGTCGGTTTTACTAAGAACTATAAACTTTTATTAACTTTGTTTGCTGAGAAACTGTTGAGCTTGTCTAATAGCGGCAGCGCCGATATTGAAGAAAGCCCAGCCAGCAGCGATAAGCAAAGGGGTTAAAACGATTAACACTCTCCAGTCCATAGATTTCGTTCTCCTCGATCGGTGCTTAAAAGATTGTTACTTGATTCTCATTTTATATTTATACCCTAATCCGCCCGTTTTGGGAATCCAGTATCAGTAGCTTTTCCCGCATGAACGAGGGCAAGTTTAGCATAGCGCTCGGCGTGTTCGATCAACTCTTGAGCCTCCTGTGGCGACACTTCTCGGACGCGTTTAGCGGGAATGCCCACCACTAAAGATCGCGGTGGTATATCTTTTGTGACGATACTACCCGCCCCGACAATACTACCCGCCCCGACGCGCACACCATCGAGAATCACTGCCCCAATGCCGATTAAACAACCGCGTTCAATATGGGCTGCGTGAATTACCGCCCGATGCCCGATGGTGACATAATCTTCAAGGATAGTAATTTTGCCCGGATCTCCGTGTAGGATCGCCCCATCTTGGATATTAGTATAAGCCCCAATTTCGATGCGTTCCACGTCGGCGCGCAATACTGCCCCATACCAAACACTCACCCCCACAGCTAGGGAAATATCGCCCATTACCGTGGCATTAGGGGCGATAAAAGCCGCTTGACTGACATCGACAATCGGCCAGAAATTAGAAGTTGATCTTAAGTTATCTAAAGACATGAAAGGAGCTGCACTAAAGTCGAAAGAGAATACCCGTCCAATTTGGTTGGGTATAATATGGATAGGATTATTGGTACAAAGATAGCAATTTTTAGTTTAGGTTCTTCCATGATTAATGCAAGTTTACAATACCCTGTTTTTGGCCCCGATATCCATTGTCCTCACTGTCGGCAGCTAATCCCCGCCCTCACTTTGACGGATACCTATTTGTGTCCGCGCCATGGGGCTTTTGAAGCCGATCCCAAAACGGGAGAGTTGGTTCACTTGCAGTCAGGACGGCATTGGCGACTCTGGAATGGTGAGTGGTATCGTCAACACACTCACCCGGATGGTATTCGTTTTGAGATTCACGAAGCACTCGATCGCCTCTATACTCAAGGATTTAAGGCGACTAAAGTAATTATTGCCAACCGTTATCGCGATTTAGTTAGTTCCTACTTAGAACGTAACACCGCTTGGCGGGGTAATGGACCGGGTGAAGCCGCTATTCCCCGTCTCTACGGTTTACCAGTAGAATTTAGCCCCGATGCTCCCGATGAACCCTGTTGGGATGTAATTAATTTTGATCTGGAAAAAGAACCGGGGGTTCCCAAACGTTATCCCTATTTTCGTCTTTTTGACTGATTACTGATCACTGAAAATGCACCATGCTTCTATCCGCACCGCTAATATCCATCGGGCGATCGCTTTTTACCAACTTCTCGGTTTTACCCTAGAGGAAAGATTCACCACGGGTTATACTTTGGCCTGTTGGCTAACGGGGTTAAACGGACGCATCGAATTAATCCAAATTCCTCAACCGAAACCCGCCCCCGATGCCTTTAGTGATCAGCATTATGTGGGTTATTATCACTTGTCTTTTGACCTAACAGAAAATGTCAGCAATTTACCAGAATGGTTAGAAAAATTAACAAATAACTTTCAGCAAGCTCATCAAGAGGATGCGGATTTATATCAACCTTTAAACATTCTTTTGCCACCCCAACAACAGATGATCGGCGATCATGTCTATGAAGTCACCTTTATTGCCGATACAGACGGGTTACCCCTGGAATTTATCCGTCGTTTAACGCCGAAATCAGCGACCAAGGTATTGTAAAGTTTCAATACAAATATAGTCAGATATAGTCAGGCATGGTAATATATAGACAGAAAACTATCAGACTAGGCAAAAAAAACAGGAATAAGTTATCGAACGGCTTGGAGGTGGTGGAAACAAGGGAATTTAACAGGCTATCAATTGCCTTCCGGTACAATTAAGCTAAACGGCTTTTACTTCGGATCACCGATATAGACTCCAAAAGGGTTATAGCTATTGGATCATGCAGGTTAAGCGCCGTTTAGCTTATCACAACGGATAACAACCCCTCAAAACCCGACGCTGAGTTAAAAGGCAACGGATAACAATGTTAGTAGCAGAAAGACACATTATCAAGAAAGGACATCGATTTTGGGCTGAGATAGATAATTTATCTTGGCAGTCTAAAAATCTCTACAACTCAGCCAATTATTTAATCCGACAAAACTTCATTTATGGTCATGGCTATTTGACCTATAAT
>NZ_JADBRW010000212.1:0-2764 GCF_020247025.1 Microcystis sp. M109S1 | reverse complement strand
TTATTGTAAACTAATCTTACACAGCCCAAAGTGCGCCGCAATAGCGACTCTTGTTCTGGTGTGGGGTAAAATCGGTAAGAATAGGCTTTTTCCATGTCTCACATTTTAGCATATATTTGGTAAATGCGCTAGTATTTAACAGTAAAGCCGTCGTAGAACGACGGGGTTTCAGACCCAAAATTTTCGATGATCGGGGAAGCGGACTTAAATCCCTTTGGTTTTCACAATTGGCCGGTTGATCGTCGTTTATCCTCAATGATGTCCCCGACGATGATTTTAGAGGAAGGAAAGCCGCGATTTGTTCTCGGTTCTGGGGGTTCCAATCGCATTCGCACCGCTATTTTGCAGGTTATTAGCAATTTAATCGATTTTCGGCAATCCTTACCCGATGCGATCGCCGCCTCGCGCCTACATTGGGAAAATCAACAATTAGGAATTGAACCTTTAGAAGATCGGGAAAATATGCTCAAAAATCTGGTTTTACCCGCAAATACTCAAGTATCCCGGTGGCAAGAACAAAATATGTTTTTTGGGGGTGTGCATGGGGTGGCAGTGAATGATCGGGGGGAATTAACCGCTACGGGCGATCCGCGTCGGGATGAAGTAGGATTAGTAATTAGTAATCGGCCAACATAGTGGTGTGAGCTTGTTTACTTCTTATCGTTTACTGTTTACTTTCGAGATACTCATGTTGCTCTTGCGTTATGGTATTACCGTGAGTGCGGTGCTTGGGTTGATTTTCTTGGCTGAATCCTCGGTTAAGGCACAAACTCAGTCCGCTGCCGATTTATTGAAGAAACCCCGACCTACTGCCAATCCAGTTTCTCAATTACCTGGTCCCTCGGCGGCACCGGCAACCACGGAAGCGGATACCAAAGCCCCCAATTATCTTAATCCTAGTGGCAATCCCCTAATTTTTCCCACCAAACCGGATGAGGTGAATATTAGGGTAGTACAACCGATCACCTTAAATCAAGCGATCGAATTAGCTTTAAAAAATAATCAGACCTTACAGACAGCCCGGATTAATCTGGAAATCGCTCGCGCCCAATTAAAGGAACAACAGGCGGCCTTATTACCCACGGCAGAAGCGGAGGCCAGTCTCACTCAAGATCAATCGGCAGCTGCCCAAAGACAGAATGAGTTAGCTCGTCAACAGGGAATCCCAGCAGTTACACCCGAAGATAGTACCAACCTTCAGGGTAGTGTTCGCATCGTCTATGGGGTTTATACAGGGGGTGAACGGGCAGCCCAGATCAAAAGGGCCGAAAAAGTGATCCGGCAACAGGAATTAGAGGTGGAACGAGTCTCGGAACAAACTCGTTTTGATGCCACCGATGCCTATTATGAATTACAGAGGGGTGATGCCCAAGTAGCGATCGCCCAAGCCTCGATCGAAGATGCTAGTCAAAGTTTACGGGATGCTCAATTATTGGAGCAAGCGGGACTAGGAACTCGATTTGCTGTCCTACAGGCGGAAGTTGACCTCGCTAACGCTAACCAAGACTTAACCCGGGCGATTTCTAACCAGCGTATTTCCCGACGGCGACTGGCACAAATATTGAGTGTTGGCCAACACATTGAGTTAACCGCTGCCGATGAGATTCGCGAGGCGGGAACTTGGGGCTTAAGTCTTGATGATAGTATTGTTCTGGCCTATAAAAATCGCGCAGAATTAGAACAACAACTCTTACAACGGGAAATTAGCGCAGAAGACCGCTCGATCGCCATTTCGGCGGTGATTCCCCAAGTGGACCTTTTGGGCGCGTATAATGTCCTCAACGATCTCAGTGATGAAGCTGGTTTTGGCGATGGTTTTAGCGTCGGTGGCCGGATTCGTTGGACTTTTTTTGATGGTGGTCGTGCTTTTGCTCGCGCTCGTCAAGCGGAAAGAAATATTGATCGCGCCGATACGGAATTCTCCCTCCGTCGCAATGAAATTCGCCTTCAGGTGGAGGAATCCTACTATAGTTTGATTTCTAACCAAGAAAACATCAAAACTTCGCAAAAAAGCATTGAATCCGCCACGGAAAGTCTGCGATTAGCCCGTTTACGCTTTCAGGCGGGTGTGGGAACCCAAACGGATGTGATCAACTCCCAACGGGATTTAACCGATGCCAGAAGCCGTTATCTACAGGCGATCGTCGATTACAATAGATCCTTGAATAGTCTCCAGCGAGCGATTAGTAATTTACCGGATAATCGTTTGTTTGAAGTGCGTTAATTGTGGGATTTATCGCGGTGTGGTGTGGGGGGAGATAGCTAAATCTCCCCTATTTTAACGAGTTTGGATAATTCTAATCTGTTGTTCCCGCAATTGCTGCATGGTGGGAGTTTCCTGTAGCTCTTGCACCTGCGGACGCAGATTATTACAACGAGAGGAATTACTGCTACCGCATTCATTTTCGATCGTGTTCTGTCGCCGCTGCTCGATTTGGGGACTGGTGCGAAAGTTTAATTGCTGATTGTATTGGGGATATTTTTGGTAAGCGCAGGATTCAGCCCCCGCTAAACAACGCTCACTGATAGGCAATTGGGCCACGACTAGGTTGCCGCTAACGCAAACCCAACCCAGACCCAGAAACAAACCTGATAATAAAGAATTTCTAGTGATCATCGAAAATTTGGGTCTGAAACCCCGTCGTTCTACGACGGCTTTACCGTTAAATACTAGCGCATTTACCAAATATATGCCAGAATGTAAAATATGGAAAAAGCCTATTCTTACCGATTTTACCCCACACCAGAACAAGAGTCGCTATTG
>NZ_JADBRW010000211.1:0-4929 GCF_020247025.1 Microcystis sp. M109S1 | reverse complement strand
TGTCAGTCTGTAGAGCGACCATAAGACCAGAACAGATTTACTCTGTTAAGGCAGGTGCGGAACCCCGCAAGGGAAAGAAGCAGAAACCTAAATCGTGAGGTTTGGGAATCACCGTCCGTTTACGGCGGTGAGGATGTCAAATTTCCGATCCTCTCTACTGGCAAAATTTACAGGATACCTATAGTTTCGATTTAGTCGATTATCGCGGGTTTTTGCCCACCGAGAGCCTACAAAAAGAGCTAGGCGACTGTTTTGGCCTGTTGATGACCCCGCGCTGGGTTGAGGCTTTTGGTAACGTGGCTATTGAAGCTTTAGCCTGTGGTGTTCCCGTAGTTGCCTATCGTCGTGGTGGTCCAGTAGAAATTATCGAAGATGGAAAAACTGGTTTTTTAGTTGAACCCGATAGTATCGAGGGATTAGTTACAGGAATTAAAAATTTAGACCGGATCGATCGATCTTTTTGTCGTAAAATAGTCGAGCAAAAATATTCCCTGGAAGCTTTAGCAAATCGGGCTATTAATTGGTTTGAAGAAATTTTTGCTCGCAGTCAAAAATAAATAGGCTCTCTTGGTTTAGTCCGGTTAAATCTAGCCTAGCATAAACTTTTCTATCGGGTTATCCCAGAAGGGTTCGGGATCAACTACGGAAATTTTTCTGCTAGAGTTGATTTAAACCCTGTATTATCTATGGCAAGATTGAACCAAGAATTGTTATGTGAGGAGGCAGCTGTCTTCTCAGCTTTGGAATCTCAACATCAAGAATCTTCACTCTACGGTGTTACAGATGGTAAAGCGATCGGAACTTACTTAGAACAAAAGTTTAAACTATATCTCAAAGAAAAATATAATTTTCTTGACGGTAATTCAGCCAGTGGGATTGATTTTCCTGATTTGTTAGTAGATATCAAAGTAACAAGCATCAAACAACCTCAATCATCTTGTCCTTTTAAATCCGCAAGACAAAAAATTTTTGGCTTGGGATATTCCTTAATTATTTTTGTTTATCAAAAGTTAGATGATACCCTAAATCGTACTGCCAGTTTAAAAATTATCAGGACAATTTTTGTCAGTGCCGAAAGAACAGCCGATTGACCGATGACTCGTGGTATCCGCAATATCTTAAACAATCAGGGAAACAAAGATGATTTAATCGCTTTTATATTAGATAAAAACTTACCTGTTGATGAAATGGAAGCAGCCAATATAGCTGATGAAATTCTTGTTCATTCCCCAGGGCAAGGTTTTTTAACTATTTCTAATGCCTTACAATGGAGATTACAATATACTAGGGTAATCGATTTTGCCGGTCAAGAAGAAGGATTAATAGCCATTTATAGAGAGAATTAGTCATGCAAGCTTCTCAGGTTAAAATTGAATATGGAGACTTTCAAACTCCCCCGGAGTTAACCGAAAAGATTTGTCAAAAATTATGGCAAATTCATGTTAAACCCGATGTTATTATTGAGCCAACTTGTGGTATAGGTAACTTTTTAAAAGCGGCATCACTTACCTTTAAACAAACTGAAAAAATCCTTGGCTTTGAAATTAATCCTGATTATATCACTCAGATTAATCAAGATCGGCAAATATCCCAAGATCAAAGAATACAAGTTGAACAGAAGAATTTTTTTGATTGTGACTGGTATTCTCTAACTCAACCATGGACAGAAAATATTTTATTCTTGGGTAATCTGCCTTGGATAACCAACTCAAAACAAGGACTTATTAACGGAAAAAATTTACCTCAAAAAAGCAATTTTCAAGGCTATCACGGTTTAGATGCCATCACGGGAAAAAGTAATTTTGATATTTCAGAGTGGATGTTAATTAAGCTCATCGAATGTCTTGATCGACGTTCAGCTTATCTGGCAATTATCTGTAAAACGGCCGTATCTAGAAAAATTTTAAACTATCTCTATACTCACAAAATTAATCTCGTTTACTCGGCAATTTATCCGATCAATACCCAAAAATATTTTCAAGCTAATGTAGATGCTTGTCTTCTGTTTTGTCAATTTGATTCTCATTCAGAAAATTATTTTTGTGATGTTTTCAATAGTTTTGAGGAAGGGGAATTTCAGCGCATTGGTTATCAAAATAATATCCTAGTCAGAGATTTAAATACTTTTACTAGATTAGAATATTTATATCATCGGCATCCTCAAGAAAAATGGCGTTCAGGGATTAAACATGATTGTTCAAAAGTCATGGAATTGCAGTTGGTTAATGGAATTTTTGTCAATGGTTTAAAGGAAGTCGTTGATCTTGAACCCACCTATCTTTATCCTCTCCTTAAAGGTTCAGATGTAGCACAAAATCGCCTAAAGGTTATCAATAAATACATTTTGGTAACTCAGAAGTTTATCGGTGAATCTACAGAAAATATACGGTATCTAGCCCCAAAAACTTGGCAATATTTAGTTAATCATAAAAATTATTTTCTGGATAGAAAGAGCAAAGTTTATCAAAATCAGCCAGACTTTTGTATATTTGGTGTGGGTTTTTACAGCTTCTCACCTTTTAAAATCGCCATTTCTGGACTTTATAAAAAACTGAATTTTAACCTGATATTACCCTATCAAAATCAACCGGTTATTTTCGATGATACTGTTTACTTCCTAAGCTTCGATGATTTAGATACCGCTCAAAAAACCTTACAGCTTCTCAATTCTTCCCTAGGCAGAGAATTTTATTCCTCCTTGATATTTTGGGATGAAAAAAGACCGATAAAAACCCGTATTTTAAATAGTTTAAATTTATCAGTTTTAGCCGAGAAGGTGTTATAATATAAGCTTGAATTTTAGCCGTGTTAATCACCCATACTAGGAGATATTTTATGATCGGGTTTTCATCACACACAGGAGTCAATAATACTAAATCTGGTTATTCTGGTTATTAAAGACTAATTATTTATTTCCACTTTTGCCTTTTGCATGAGTGCCTTTTGCCTGTCCTCATAAGTAGCCTATACTCAACGGATTTAGTATGACTGGACAGTCAAACAACCCCACTCGCTTTTTGTTGCTCTACTTTGGGGTAGGATTCAAGAGCGCTGTTTAGGGATAAATGACTGTTCGTCGGCGATATTGTCTAGTTTTTGAGCGTTTTTTCCAGCTGGGCTACCCTTGCTTTCTGTTGCTTCAAATCGGCTAGTTGTTTTAGTAATTGTTCTCTTACTTCATAGCGATAGGCAAAAAAATGCTCACCTATCCCTAGGGTCGCTAGATACTCTTCTAGCAGACGGGGTTTGACCCAGGCAATCACCGCCAGTTGCCACCAGAAACGGAACCGCGTCGGTCGGACAATCCCCTGCCGCCAGAGCAAGGAACGGAACAATTGCCACTGTTGCCCATCTAATTTACGGTTCGATTTGCCGCGCCATCCCCCCATCATCATGAAATGGTTGAAGGTTCGTTTCAGGTAGTTAACAGGATCGTAGATTTCCCAGAAAGCGTCGATGTATTCTTCGGTAATCTCTTCCACCGGGCGAGTTGGCTCAAAGTTCATCATGGCTCCCTGATGGAAAGTGCCCATGCCATCCACCAGACGACCTTCCCGTTGCAGGCGATTCCACAGGGCGGTATTTTGCAGTGCCTGGAGCAGGCTAAACTGCCCCTGGGGAATACTCGCCTCCATAATAAAATCTTTGATCCGCTGCCCTGCGCCAGGTTTCTCATTGTCAAAACCGATAATGAAGCCAGACATAATCTGCAGCCCCATGCGGGTAATTTTGTGACAGGATTCGATCAGGGATTGGCGGGTGTTTTGAACCTTGTTAATGCCCATTAAGCTATCGGTATCTGGTGTCTCAATCCCCATAAACACCAGCATAAAGCCGGCCTTGACCATTAACTCGATCAGTTCACTGTCTTCGGCCAGATTAAGGGAAGCTTCCGTAATCAGTTTAAAGGGATACTGGTGTTGTTCCATCCAGGGGATCAACTCCCGCAGAAACACCTTGGCATTCCGCTTATTGCCAATGAAGTTGTCATCCACAACAAAAATGTAGCGCCTCCAGCCCAGTTGATATAACGTCTCCAACTCAGCCAACATTTGTTCTGGGGTTTTGGTGCGAGGTTTGCGGCCATAGAGGTTGATGATGTCACAAAATTCGCATTGAAAGGGGCAACCGCGAGAAAACTGCACGGTAATCGCCAGATAGGCATCCAGATCTAGCAGATCATAGCGGGCGATCGGTGTCATGGTTACATCTGGTTTCTCACTGGCTCTAAAGACACCACTCGGTTCACCCCGCTCCAGGGCCGCCAGGAACAGAGGGATTGTCAGTTCTCCTTCATCCAGAATCAGGTAATCTGCCCCAGCTTTTTGGGCAACTTCTGGATAGGAGGTGGGGTAAGGCCCACCCACAGCCACTTTTTTACCCAACTGCAACCCTTTGGCAATCAATTCTTGAAAGTCCTTTTTCTGAATAATCATCGCGGAGATGATTACCAAATCGCACCACTCCCAATCCGAAGCCGTTTCCAATCGGACATTGCGATCAACAAACCGGATTTCCCAATCCGATGGCAACAGGGCCGCCACCGTAATTAAACCTAGAGGCGGATTGGTTGATCTCAAGCCGGCTAGATCTAAAGTCTCTTGATAGGACCAAAAGGAGTTGGGCATCAGCGGCCACAGTAATAGGGCTTTCATTCAGGTGTCTCCAATGAAGAAGCTAGATGCTTTACATACTAGCCACAAAGCCCAAGTTGATCAAGACTGTTTTAACATCTTTTTTTACTAATAAATTAGTTCTAAATAAATTGTGAAAAAACCGCAATTTTTTCCAGGGTAATCGCATGTTGATAGAGTTCTCAAATTCCGAGGAGTTAGGTCTAAAATTCGATGGGCAACTCAGGCTTTGACCTGCACAAGGCGACCGAATCTCTGGTTTTGCCAGTCATTATGGCCTAACAAACCCCGAACT